>JANREF010000200.1:0-3501 GCA_030726195.1 Burkholderiaceae bacterium
GCAGGCCAAAGCGCGTGGCGTACCAGCCGCTGATGGCTTCGCGCAGCGGTGCGATGCCCAGCGCCGGTGTGTAGCCCACTTGGCCTTGGTTCATCAGGCGCTGGGCGGCAGCTTGTACCGATGGGGGGGCTTGGAAGTCGGGTTCGCCAATGTTTAAAAACACCATGGGCATGTCGCTGGAGGCCGTTTGCGCCGCCAAGGTCTGTGCAGCCTTGGCCACCTCCATCACCATGAAGGGGGCGATGCGTTCGGCGCGGCTGGATATGTGCATGGTGTGCTCCGTTGGGCTAGGGTTTTAGCCAGGGCTACTTTGGCTGTTCGGGCCGCTGGGCCAGCTTGTGCGGCTGGCTTATTCGGCCGATGGATGCGGCATGTGGGTTGCGCCGCTTGCGCTTATGCGCCGCCTGCCTCGTGTGTGCGCAATTGCTGGCCCAGGGGGTGTATCACGCCGTTGACAAACTTGTGGCCGTCGGTGCCACCAAAGGATTTGGCCAGCTCAATGCATTCGTTGATCACCACGCGCAGCGGCACGTCTAGGCACTGCTTGAGCTCGTAGGTGCCTATGAGCAAAATGGCGCGCTCGATGGGGGACAAGTCCGCAATGGGCCTGTCGACGTGTGGCGCGATCAGGGTTTCCAGTGACGCTTGGTCTTCGGTGCAGCCACTGAGCAAGGCGTCAAAGTGCACCGAGTCGGCTTTGTGAAAGCCAGTGAGGTCGCGGGTGAAAGCGTCGATGTGCGCGACCGCGTTGTGGCCCACCAGGTGTTGGTACAGGGCCTGCACGGCAAACTCACGTGCACGTGTGCGTCCAGACTTGTCAGAGGCTTTGCGCAACGCGGCTTTGGGCTTGGCGTCGGTGCGGTTGTCGGGGGCTTGATCAGTCATGGAGCATCCAAAAGAGCGTTTATAGGTGTGTGTCCAGCCAGCGAATGGGTGGAAAAACGGCTGGGCCGTTGTGTTGAGTGCTTGCCCGTTACCGAGCAGCAAAGATTATCGCAGGTTGTCCAGCAGCTGGGCCATTTCAACGGCCACCGTGGCGGCGTCACGCCCCTTGTCGGTTTGGCGGGCGACGGCTTGCGCAAGGTTCTCAGTGGTGAGAATGGCGTTGGCAATTGGGATCTCATGGTCTAGCGAGACCCGCGTCACGCCAGCACCGGACTCGTTGGCAACCAATTCAAAGTGGTAGGTTTCGCCGCGAATGATGCAGCCTAGGGCCACCAAGGCATCAAAGTCGTCTGATACGGCCATGGCCTGCAGCGCCAGCGGCACTTCCAGCGCACCGGCCACCGTGACGTGTTTGATGTTTTTGTCCTGCACGCCCAGTGCTGTGAGCTGGGCCACACAGGCCGCTGCCAGCGCGTTGGTGATGTCTTCGTTGAAGCGGGCTTGGACGATGCCTATGCGCATGTCGCGTCCGTTGAGCTCGGGGGCTGTGCCTTTATTTGCGCCAAACATGTGTGTTGCTTTCGAAAAATGTGGTGGTGTGATCGTGGTGCAGTCGGGGGCTTGGGTATGGCTGGATGCTGCTCACTTGTTTTCTATGAAACCGCGCACATCCAAGCCGTAGCCCGCCAGGCTGGGCATGCGACGCGGTGAGCCCATGAGGCGCATGTTGTTGACGCCACACTCGCGCAGTATTTGTGCACCCACGCCATAGGTGCGCAAATCCACGCGGCCAGCGCCGGGGCCATGGCTGGCCTGCGCGGTGCCTTGGAATTGCGCCAGCAGCTCTGCACTGGTCTCGCCTGCGTTGAGCAGCACGGCCACGCCCCGGCCTTGCGCTTGCAAGTAAGCCAGGCTGGCATTGAGTGGCCAGCTGTGCATGCGCCCGTTGAGCTCCAAGGCGTCCAGCACGGATAGCGGCTCGTGCACGCGCACGGGTATTTCGTCCTGTGGATCCCACTCGCCGGTGACCAGTGCCAAGTGCATGTTGCCCGAGGCCACATCCTTGAAGGCGTGTGCCGTGAACGCGCCGTGCGCGGTGTGCAGCTGGCGTGAACCCAAGCGCTCCACCAAGGATTCGTGCGAGCTGCGGTATTCGATCAAATCGGCGATGGTGCCAATTTTGAGGCCGTGTTCGGCTGCAAATATTTGCAAGTCGGGCAAGCGTGCCATGGAGCCGTCGTCATTCATGATTTCGCAAATGACGCTGGACGGTGCGCAGCCGGCCATGGCGGCTAAGTCGCAACCAGCCTCTGTGTGGCCTGCGCGCATCAGTACGCCACCGGGTACGGCTTGCAGCGGAAAGACGTGGCCGGGCTGGACCAAGTCACTGGGTTGGCTGTTGCTGGCAACGGCGACTTGAACGGTTCTGGCCCGATCTGCCGCTGAAATGCCTGTGGTCACACCCGTGGCCGCTTCGATGCTGACGGTGAAAGCCGTGGCGAACTGCGTACCGTTGCTGCTGGCCATGGGCGGGAGCTTTAAAAACTCGCAGCGCTCTTTGGTGAGCGTTAGGCAAATCAGGCCGCGGCCAAACTTGGCCATGAAGTTGATCGCTTCTGGCGTGACATGGTCTGCAGCCATGACCAAGTCGCCCTCGTTCTCGCGGTCTTCTTCGTCCACCAGTACGACCATGCGCCCAGCCTTGAGCTCGGCCACGATGTCTTGAACTGGGGAGATAGCAACGGGATCAGCCATGGGATACCTAAATGTGATTGGATGGGCGCGCGCCTTGCGCGCAAGCCCGACATTATCTCAGGCCGCGCGGCGCGGCGCTGGCACACACGCGCCAGCGGGCTTGAGTGGGGTTATGGGTGCTTGAGCACCCGCTGTGACCGCCAGCCGCTCAGGTCGGCGCGGGCTCGCGACTGAGCATGCGCTCGCAGTAGCGCGCAATCAGGTCGATTTCTAGGTTGACGCTGGACTGCGCTGCGAGCTGGCCCAAGGCCGTGTTGTCTATGGTGTGCGGTATGAGGTTGATGTCGATGACACAGCCTTGCGGGTTGTCCAAGACTTTGTTCACCGTCAGACTCACGCCATTGACGGTGATAGAGCCTTTGTACGCCAAAAATTTCGCCAATGCTGGCGGTATTTGAATTTGCAGCAGCCAGCTCTCGCCCACCATTTCAAAGCGCAAGACATGCCCAATGCCGTCTACATGGCCAGACACGATGTGCCCGCCGAGCCTGTCGTGGGCGCGCAGTGCCTTTTCCAAATTGATGGGACCGGGCTGGTCAAGGCCGCTGGTCTTGGTGAGGGACTCCACCGAGATGTCTATGGTGAAGCGGTTGGCAGGCGCATCAAAGCTGGTGACGGTCATGCAAGCGCCGTTCAAGGCAATGCTGTCGCCCAAGCCCACATCGTCCAAATAGCCTGCGGGCGTGTCGATGTGCAGGCGTTTGCCGTGCGCGGCTGTGTTGCCCAAGTCTTCTATGCGCTGGATGCGGCCTACGCCGGTGATGATGCCTGTGAACATGGTGTGAGTCGCTCAGTGGTGGGTGTTAGGAGGTTAGTCGGTGGTGACGTGCTGCGCTAGGTGTTGTTGCAACCATGCGTGTG
>JANREF010000200.1:3511-4818 GCA_030726195.1 Burkholderiaceae bacterium
CAGATCGCAGAGCGGTCCAAAAGTAGACAAGCCTGCACCTTGGCCCAGCAGGCTGGGGGCGATGTACAACAGCAGCTCATCCACCAGTCCTTCACGCAGCCACGAGCCGTTGAGCGCAGCGCCGGCCTCAATGTGCAGCTCGTTCACGCCGCGTGCGCTCAGGTCTGCGAGCATGGCTGGCAGATCGACTTTGCCCACGGCGCTGGGCAGGCTGCGCAGTTGCGCGCCTGCGTTTGTCAAGGCAGCTTGTTGCTCGGTACTGGCTTGGCCGCTGTGGTACAGCCACACCTGTCGTTCGGGTTGGCTGGGTTGCAGCAGCTTGGCTTGCGTGGGTGTTTGCAAGCGGCTGTCGACCACCACCACATGGGGCTGACGCTGCACGGCCAGGTTGCGCACAGTGAGTTGTGGGTCGTCTGACAACACCGTGCCAGCGCCCGTGAGTACGGCACAGGCTCTGGCCCTGAAGGCATGACCGTCTGCGCGGGCCTGAGCACTCGTAATCCATTGGCTTTGACCATTGGGCAAGGCGGTTACGCCGTCGCTGGAGGCGGCCATTTTCAGGCGCACCCAAGGCCTGTTGCGCAGCATACGGCTGAAAAAGCCAATGTTCAGCCACTGCGAGGCTTGGGCTCGTACGCCTTGCACCACTGCGATGCCAGCGGCTTGCATTCGGGCCATGCCTTGGCCTGCGACCAAGGGGTTGGGGTCCAGTGCGCCTATGACCACGCGCTTGATGCCCGACGCAATCAGTGCGTCGCAGCACGGTGGCGTGCGTCCATGGTGGGCGCAGGGCTCTAGGGTGACATAGGCGGTGGCAGCGCTGAGGTCTAGGCCTCGGTCGGCTGCTTCGCGCAGCGCCATGACCTCTGCGTGGGCCTGGCCTGCGGCCTGTGTGAAACCTGTGGCGATGATGGTGCGCTTGTCATCGGTGAGCACGCAGCCCACGCGTGGGTTGGGGTTGGACAGCCACAGGGCTTGGCTGGCACAGACCAAAGCCCAGTCCATGGCCTGCTCGTCGCTGAGCGGACCTATGGGCTGGCCCGTGAGGGCAAGCGGTGCGTTGATGCTGTTGAGCGCTGGGGCAAACATGGGGCACAGCATACCAGCGCAGGCGTGTCAGCCTGGGCGTGAGGGTCTTAGTGAGCTTGTCTGTGGAGCCTGCGTGTGCATGTGCAGTGGGCGAGGCGGGCTTTGGGCATGGCCTCAAGGTGGTGTTGGCGATTCTGTGGGGCTGGTGGCGCTGGTCGTTGCACTGGTCGTAGCGCTGTTGCGCCACCAATGCAGCCATACGGTCTCGCGGCCCAAGC
>JANREF010000201.1 GCA_030726195.1 Burkholderiaceae bacterium
CGTGCCCGCGCCGTGGTGTCTTGCACCTGCTGATGGCGGTACAAATTGGCAAACAAGAAACGCTTCAATGCGCTGGAGCGCACACGCATGTCAGGGCTGAAGCCCACCAACGCCTTGCCGTGGCGGCGCGCATCATCCGCACTCGTCACGCCCGCCTGCGCCAGCGCGGCTTGCGTGTGGGCCAACACGTCAAAGACTTGTGCCGTCAACATGCGCCGAATGACCTCATTGAGCAATCGCTTGCCTGTGAGGGTGGGATGGTCTCGCAGCGTATCGGCTGTGTGCTCGGCCACCAAGTCCACGGCTTGCAGCTGTTCCACATCAATCAAGCCTGAGCGAACGCCGTCGTCCACGTCGTGGGCGTTGTAGGCAATTTCATCGGCCAGGTTGCACAGCTGCGCCTCTAGGCTGGGCGCCGTGCCATTTAAAAAACGTGCCCCCACATCGTTGGGTCTGGCCGCCTCTAAGCGCCGGGCGTTGGCAGCGGAGCAGTGTTTCAAAATGCCCTCACGTGTTTCAAACGTGAGGTTCAAGCCATCGTGGCTGGGATAGCGCCGCTCCAAACTGTCGACCACACGCAAGCTTTGTAAGTTGTGCTCAAAGCCTGCAGCGTCGTCGGCACCACCGGCATGAGCACCACCATGTACGCTTACGTGCGCGCCATCTCTCCCCGCCGCGTTGCGCCGCGCGTAATCGCGCATGCATTGATCCAGCGCATCTTGCCCAGCATGGCCAAAGGGCGTGTGGCCCAAGTCATGGGCCAAGGCAATCACTTCGACCAAGTCTTCGTGCAAACCCAGACTTCTGGCCAAGCTGCGCCCCAGCTGCGCAACCTCCAGCGAGTGCGTCAAGCGCGTGCGAAACAAATCACCTTCGTGATTGAGAAACACCTGCGTCTTGTAGACCAAGCGCCTGAACGCACTGCTGTGCACCACGCGGTCGCGGTCGCGCTGGTAATCGTTGCGCGTGGGCGCCGCAGCCTGCGCGAACAAGCGCCCACGGCTGTGTGCGGGGTCGCTCGCATAAGGGGCCAAGGCAGCCAGCATGGTGTGCGCCACTAGGCTTGGCAAGTGGCCGCCAACACCTCACGCACCAGGGCGTCGTCGGCGCTGGCCATGGTGGCGCGTCCACCGGCGTGTACCAGTACAAAACGCACCTGACCGCCTTCGGCCTTTTTGTCCACGCGCATGTGGCCCAAGTAAATACCATCAGATGTGTTGGACTGCGCGTTGTGCAGTAAAGGCCCGCGCGTGGGCAAGCCAGCGGCGGCGATCAGCGCGGTGAGCCGCTCAACGTAGGCCGCGTCTACAAAGCCCAAACGCTGCGACAAGTGTGCAGCCATCACCATGCCGCAACCCACCGCCTCGCCGTGCAGCCAATTGCCGTAACCCATACCAGCCTCTATGGCGTGGCCAAAGGTGTGGCCAAAGTTGAGAATGGCGCGCAGGCCCGCTTCGCGCTCGTCTTGCGCGACCACCCAAGCTTTGATTTCGCAGCTGCGCTGCACAGCCACGGCCAGCACATCCACGTCACCGGCGCGCAGGCTCGCCATGTTCGCCTCCAACCAGTCGAAAAACGCCATGTCTGCAATCGGGCCGTATTTGATGACTTCGGCCAAACCTGCGCTGAGCTCACGTGCGGGCAAGGTGCTCAAAACACTCAAGTCACAAATCACACGCTCAGGCTGGTAAAAAGCACCGATCATGTTTTTACCCAGCGGATGATTCACACCGGTTTTACCGCCAACAGACGAGTCGACCTGGGACAACAGTGTGGTGGGCACTTGCACAAACGGCACACCGCGCATGTAGCAGGCGCTGGCAAAGCCAGTCATATCCCCCACCACGCCACCGCCCAGCGCAAACAACACGGTTTTACGGTCGGCTTGGTGCGCCAACAAGGCGTCAAAAATCAATTGCAAATGCTGCCAGTCTTTGTAGGCCTCACCATCTGGCAACACCACAGACAACACACGCGTGTAGTGCGGTGCAATGGCGTTGGTGAGCTGCTGCAAATACAGGGGTGCCACGGTTTCGTTGCTCACAATCATGGCCGTTTGCCCTGAAGGCAAGCCCTGCCACAAGGACGGGTTGGCAAAGGCGTTGGCGCCAATGTGAATGTCGTAGGCCCTGTCTCCCAAATCGATGTGCACCATTCCTTTGGCGGGCACTTGGGCATTGAAAGCGGGCAGGCTGGTAAACGTGGTCATGGTGTGCAGGCGGTAGGAAGTGAGACCGCTATTGTGTCAAACCGCGCATTTCATACTGCATGGCAATGGTGTTGACCAACATGTGAACGCTGGGCCTGCCAGTGTCCGCGGTGAAGTGGGCTGTTTCTTTGTAATAGGCATCGCGCTGGTCAAACAAGTCCTGCAGCCGCTTGGCCGCATTGCCGCCCTGTAACAGTGGGCGAGATTTGTCGAAGCGCAGCCGCTTGGCCAGCTCTGCCGGGTGGGAGCGCAGGTACACCACCCAAGCACCGGCTCGCAGCTCGCGCCGGTTCTCGGCTCTGAGCACCGCGCCGCCGCCAGTCGCCAAGACCGTGCCATCGAAGCCCTCATGCGGCGGGTACTGGCACAAACTGGCAATCACGCGTTGCTCAACATCGCGAAACGCTTGTTCACCCTCGAGTTCAAAATACTGCTTGATGGAGCAGCCCAACTCGCGCTCAATTTCATGATCACTGTCCACAAAACGCAGGTTTAAGCGCTTGGCCAAATGACGCCCAACCGTTGTTTTGCCAGACCCAGGCATGCCGACAATCGCGATAACAGACATGGTGGCAGGCTTGACTAGGCAGGTGAGGGTTAATGTGGTGCAGCACCTCGCGTCGTTTGAGCACCAGGGGCCGCCAATATATGAGGCGTTAGAAATATCAACATTTCCGACTTGTCGGAGCGTGTTGAGCGGTTGCGAAACAACACGCCCAAACCCGGTATGTCGCCCAAAAGCGGCACTTGGCTGTCGACATCTCTATCGTAACGCTCAAATATACCGCCGATCACCGCCGTACCTGCGTTATCGACCAAGACCTGAGTTTGTACATGCTTGGTGTTGATTGCCACACCTTGTGCTGTGGTTTCGCCGCGGCTGTCCTTGTTGATATCCACTCGCAGCATGACTTGGCCGTGTGGCGTGATGTGTGGCACCACGGCCAAGCGCAAGGTTGCACGCCTGAAGGCCACCGAGGCAACGCCAGAGCTGCTCAGGGTTTGGTACGGAAACTCTGTGCCTTGCTCAATCAGCGCTTGCACCTGATCGGCGGTGACGATGCTTGGGCGAGACACAATCACGCCCCGCCCGTCGGCTTCTAAGGCCGACAGCTCTAGGTTGATGAACCGCGTGGCGTCGGGTGTGAACAGCGACACGGCAAACGTGCTCGCCGCGCGCCCGTTAAGGCCACTGGAAGGCAAATTCACAAACGGCGCCACACCACCACCGACCTGCCCAGCGATGGCCTCGTAATTGGGGCCAATCACGCCCGCGATGCGGCTACCTCCTGCGCTGCCCACACCCACCGCAGGCACAATGCCGCCGCCCAAGCGCGCACCCAGCTCTTGGCTGAACGTGTCGTCTGCCTCCACAATGCGGGCCTCAATCAGCACCTGACGCACGGGCACATCAATGTGCGCAATCAACTCAGCCACCTTGGCCAAGCTGTGCGCAACATCGCTCACAAAGAGTTGGTTGGTGCGTGGCTCAGGCATCACACTGCCGCGGCTGGACAATACCCCCGTCAGGCCATGCCCACCGGGGCCTGCATCGGCAAAGGCATTGGGGGCTTTATTCAACGCCATCGCAGAGGCGACATGTGTCGATGCAGCTTCAGTACCGTCTGCACCCGGGAGCAAACGAACGCTGCCCTTGTTCGCCACGCTGGCACTGGTTTTTGCACCCGTGAGGTAGGCCGCCACATCCACCGCTTTGGCGTAGTTCATGGCAAACGCACGGGTTTGGAGCGGCTCCAACGCTGTTGCCGCTTGTTGCTCTAGCAGACGCTGTTGCTGCTCGGCCAAGACTTGATGCTTGGGTGCAATCCACAACACCGTGCCGGTTTGACTCATGCCCAATTCATTGGCGCGCAGCAAGGCCTGCATCGCCGCACGCCACTGCACATCCTTGAGTTGCACACTCACCAAGCCTTTGACCCCTTGCGCCATGACCACATTCACCCCTGCAACTTGGGCAATGGCTTGCAAGACCTCTTGTATGGGCGCTTGACTCACATCCAGCGACACCCGCGCATCGCCCTGTGGAGCCGCCTGCGAGCCTGCCGGCGCTTGGGCTGCACCAACGCTGGGGCGGTTCTGCAGGGTGGGCCGTGCATCGATAGGCCCAACCCTTGGAGGGCTTGGGACGCTGCTGTCGGGTTGCAGGTTTGACACCGCGCCTTGCGCGGGCGCCGGTGCAACGTATACAGCCTCTGCGCCCAAGGCTTGCGCGCTCAACAGCTGGGTGGAGCGCTGCGCCAGCGCGCGTTGCGCCGCTGTATCAATCAGCACTTCATCCGATTCAGCTGCGGGTATTGAGCTTTGGCAAGCGCTCAACAGCAAGCCCAGCGGCAACACCAGCCAACAGATGGACACAGGTGAAGACCTGCGCTTGAGCGCTTGCATGCGCAGGCCCAAGTGCAAGTTCAAGTTCAAGTTCAAGTTCAAGTTCAACTGCAAACGCGATTGCAAGCCCAGCCTTTTATCGCCAGTGTTGGTCATCGCACACCTCCTAGCGCCGCACCATCTTGCTGCACCAAGCCCGCACCCGACTCCAGCAACACGGCTTGCGCCCGTATATCGCGCACCCTATGGCCTTCGCT
>JANREF010000202.1:0-6053 GCA_030726195.1 Burkholderiaceae bacterium
TAGGGGCCTTGGGCGCGCCCACACTGGGCGACGACGTGGTCATTGTGGGGCGCACCGTACCTGTGCCGCCCAAAGCCTTGCCGTTAGACCTCAACATTGATTTGTCGCTGGGTGAGGGCTTCAAAGTCTCAGGCTTTGGCCTGACCACGGGCCTGCGCGGCAATGTGCTCATCAGCGGCCCCGATGCCAACAATCAACCCATACTCCATGGTGAGGTGAACACGGTGGAGGCACGCTACAAAGCCTATGGACAAGACTTGCAGGTGCAGCGCGGGCGCTTGGTGTTTGCGGGTCGCCCCGACGCGCCGGTGCTGGATATTCTGGCGGTACGCGCACTCACAGAGCCACAAGTGGGCGTGCAAGTGCAAGGCCCACTGCGCGCCCCCAACGTCACCCTGTACGCCAGCGTGCCCATGGCCGATAGCGAGAAGCTCAGTTGGCTGCTGTTGGGCCACCCCAGCGCACGCGCAGGCTCGGAAGCCGCCTTGATACAAAACGCTGTACTGGCATTGGCGGGTAACACCAACACATTGATCGCCGGACTAGATGAGCTGAGCATTGAAGGCGAAACCCGACTCTCAGATGGCACCACACGTGCGGCTCAGCTCACTGTTGGCAAGCAACTTGGCGAAAGGCTGTACACCACCTACACGCGCTCTGTGGCCAGTTTGCAAGGCTTGTTATCGGTGTACCTCAAGCTCAGCAACAGCTTGGCGCTGCGTGCACAAGCAGGCGAATCCAACAACATCGATTTGGTTTGGAGCCGCGCCTACGACTAGGCCAGGGCTTGGCACCAGACGTGATCGAACACCAACCACGACATACCGGTACAAGCCCCTATTTGCAAGGTCCGCCTTCGTTAGCACAGTCGGGGCATGGCCCACCCTAGCGCACCAACGCATACCAGCGCCGCACACGCGTGGCAGCAACTGCTGGGTGTAGCCATGGCCCAGCGGGCCTCCGATATTCATCTCGAGCCGCATGACAACGGGCTGACCGCGCGCCTGCGCATTGACGGCGTATTGGTGTGCGCTACCACCTTGGGCTGCGCTCCCATAGACGCAACACTCAAAGACTCTGTGCGCTCGTACATCAAGATCAGCGCGTCCATGGACATCGCGCAGCAGCGCCTGCCCCAAGACGGGCACTGGCTTACCAGCCCCAACGGCACCGACACACAAGACTGCCGCATTGCCAGTATCCCTACCGCAAGCGGTGAAAAACTGGTCATTCGCCTCCTGGCCAACAACAGCGCATGCGCGCCTTTGTCCACATTGGGCTACGACGCCACAGAGCTGCACATGCTACAGCGCAGTCTGCGCGCACCACACGGCTTGATACTCATGACTGGCCCCACAGGCTGCGGCAAAACCACCAGCATCTACAGCGCGCTGCAAACCCTGGACTTGGCCCACATCAATGTGTGCACCATTGAAGACCCCGTCGAGCTCCTGCTGCCAGGTGTGAACCAAGTGCAAGTCAACGAGGCTGCAGGCTTGACCTTCACCTGCGCACTGCGGGCCTTGCTGCGTCAAGACCCGGACGTGATCGTGGTGGGCGAAATCCGCGATGCCGTGAGTGCCCAGATGGCCGTGCAGGCCGCTCAAACAGGTCATTTGGTGATCTCCACCTTACATGCCAACAGCGCCGCGCAAGCCATGGCACGCCTGCTACACATGAACATTGCGCCAGTGGACGTGAGCGCCAACGTACAACTCATCACTGCGCAGCGGCTGCTGCGCTTGCTGTGCCCAGCTTGCAAAACACCACAGCCGCCAACCGCGTTGCAAGCACAAGCATTTGCCCAATGCGGTATCGACGTGCCCGCCGTCATCTACGACGTGCCCAAGACCAGCGCCTGTGCACCGCCTTGCACACACTGCGTCAACGGCTACAGAGGCCGCAGCGGTATTTTTGAGATGCTCACACCAGCAGCATCAGCCACACCAACCAACCCAGCACACATCAACGACCCATCCGACTTAGGCAACAGCAGCTGCAGGCGTGACCTGCGCCACAGCGCCTTGCTGCGCATCAGCCAAGGCGACACCAGCTGGGAAGAGGCCACGCGACACGTGGTGCTGGACGCGGCTGGGCCGCCTGACGGTGACACCCCGTCTCATACATGGCCTGACGCATCGCCATCTGATCATGCAGCACCCAACGCACACCCACCCACACGGCAAGCCTAGGCCGGCTCGCGAGCAGACACCACGCCTGTGGCACTGGCAGGCCCATGATGCCTCGGGCCATGTGCACTCAGGTGAGCTCATGGCAGCCGACGCCGGTGCTGCCAAACTCGCCCTACAACGCCAAGGCTTTTATTCCGCCACCCTGCGCACCAAAGCCTTGTCGGTGTCGGCACCGCATGGTGATCGGCAAGGCATCGCCAACACCAGCGCGGTCGGCCATGTGCGGCTCAGTTCCAAGCAGGTGTTGTGGCTGACCCAGCAGGTTGCGTTTTTATGCAAAGCCGGACTGCCCTTGCTCGAGGCATTGACGCTGCTGCAGCAACAGGCCTTGGCCAAACCTCTAGCCCATGTGGTGCAGCAACTGGTGCAGGGTTTGAGTGCTGGCGTGTCGTTGGCAGACGCCTTTGCAGAACAGCCGCACAATTTCTCCAGGGCTTATGTGGGCAGCTTACAAGCGGCAAGCGGCAGCGGTTTGTTGGGTGAGGTGTTTGATAGCTTGTCCGCACAACTGCAGTTCAAGGCCGACATGCAGGCCCAATTGCGCAGCGCACTGAGCTACCCACTGCTGTTGGTGGGCTTCAGCATGGTGATTGTGGTGGGCCTGCTGCTGTTTGTTGTGCCCACGTTTGAGCTGCAGTTTGCCAACCAAGGTTTGACGCTGCCCTGGCCCACGCGCTTTTTACTGAACGCCTCGCACGCGCTGGGCGACTATGCAGGCTACGCAGGTACTGCGATGGCGCTGGCGGCGCTTGCGCTGCGCCGGTGGATACAGACCAACCGCACCCACCCCAGCGCGCGTTATTTGGCATGGCAGCTGCGCGTACACCATTGGCCACTGACGCTGCCCGTGTTGGGCCCTTGGTTGTGGCGCATGGCTGCGGCGCAGTGGGCCTACACCTGCGCGCAGCTGCTGGGCACAGGTCTGCCACTGCTCAGTGCCCTAACCCATGCGCAGCAAGCCCAGCCCAACGTCTACGTAGCGGCACAACTGGGCCACGTGCAACACCATATTGAGCAAGGCCACAGCCTAAGCCAAGCCTTAACCGAGACAACACTGTTTGACGCCAACCTGTGGGCGGTCTGCGCTGTAGGTGAGGCCACCGGCGACATGGGGCGCGCGCTGGCTCATGTCGCCACCATGCTGCAAACCCAGTGCAGTCAACAACTCAAACTGTTCACCAGTTTGCTAGAACCTGTTGCCGTGGTGGTGGTGGGAGGCCTCATCGGTGCTATCGTCTTGGCCATGTATTGGCCTATTTTTGAACTCGGACGTACCGTATGACACCACACTGGCTGCTCGCATTGCCCAACGAGGCCTACGCCTGGGTCGGGCTCATGGCTGTGGTGGGGCTGTGCGTGGGCAGTTTTGTAACCGTGGTCAGCACCCGATTGCCCAAGCGCTTGCTGGCACAAGCCAGCGGGCAAGCCCCAGCCACTCAGCCCTTGCGCTCGCACTGCCCGCACTGCCAGCAGCAGCTGCGCTGGACGGATTTGGTGCCGGTTGTGAGCTGGTTGATGCTGCGTGCCCGGTGCCGCCATTGTGAGCACCCCATTGCGGCGCGCTACCCGGCAACAGAGCTGCTCACGGCGACTTGGTTTGCCTGGTGCGCCTTGGTGTACGTGTCGCCCAGCGTGTACGGCGGCGCATCGGCCATGCTAGACGCACAGGCCAGCGCGCTGTTGTGGGCTCTTTGGGGTGCCATGCTGCTGTGCTGTCTGATCATTGATCAACACTATTTTTTGCTGCCAGACGTGATCACTTACCCGCTGCTTGCAATAGGTGTACTCGCCAGTGCGCTGGGGCTGACAGCGGTGGATCTCAACGCCTCGCTACTCGGCGCCGTCAGCGCATGGCTGGGCCTGTGGTTGGTGGCATTGGGCTACCGCCTTGCAGCCCATCAAGACGGCATGGGGCAAGGCGATATGAAACTGTTCGCCGCCATTGGCGCGTGGCTGGGCCTTGCGGCCTTGCCTTGGGTCTTGCTCGGTGCATCACTGTCTGCCACGCTGGTCGCACTGCTGCTGCGCTGGCGTCAAACGCGTCACAACAGCGCCGCAAGCGGTGGCGTGGACACCCACACACGCGAACTATTGGCCATAGACGAGCGAGCCATTGCATTTGGCCCCTACTTGGTGGTGAGTGCCGTGGGCTATCAGGTGTGGCTCATGAGTGCGGCGCTTTGAACCACGCTGGCCAATACATCACAATGACACCATGAGCACCCACGCCATCGACACGCCACAAGCTGCCACGCCTGTTTTGTCGTTACGTCCGCGCCAGCTGTGGGGCCTGACGGGCGGCATTGGCAGCGGCAAGTCCACCGTGGCGGCCATGCTGCGCGACTTGGGTGCTGTTGTGGTGGATGCCGACGCCCTATCCAAAAGCTTGACCGAGGCCGGTGGTGCGGCCATGCCGCAGATCGCTGCGCAGTTTGGTCGCGACATGTTGCAAGCAGACGGTGCGCTCAACCGCGCGCGCATGCGCGAATTGGTGTTCCGGGACGCTGACGCCAAAACAAGGCTGCAACAGGTGTTGCACCCGCTCATACAAGCGGCCATGGCCAGCGCGGTGGAGCGGGCGTTTGCCAACCCCAACGTCACGCATGTGGTGTGTGACATACCGTTGTTGGTCGAGTCTGCGCACTGGCGGGCGGGCCTATCAAGCATATGGGTGGTGGACTGCGACGAGGCCACGCAGGTTGAACGCGTGGTGTCCAGAAGCCAACTCACGCCCGATCAAGTCAAGGCCATCATGGCCAACCAAGCCACGCGCGCACAGCGCAATGCAGCGGCCGATGTATTGGTGTACAACCAAGGTATCGGTTTGGATAAGCTGCGCCAACAGGTCGGTGCCGCAGCAGCCCAACTGGGGCTATCATAGGCAGCAGTAGTGAAAGAGTGGCCGCTGCGTCGGCCTTTGTTTGCACAGTCGTTTTACCAACGTTGGCCATTTTGTGATCGTTTACGAATATCCATTTAGTGAAAGAATTCGAACCTACTTGCGTGTGGAACGCTTGTTGGACCGACTGTTGGAGTTGCAAGACAAGGACGGCACCACCGACCACCACTTTGCACTGCAAACCATGTTTGAACTCATGGATATCACCTCGCGCGCGGACGTACGCGGTGATTTGCTCAAAGACCTAGACAAGCAAAAAGCCACGCTAGGCGCTTACCAAGACAACCCCAACATCGATCAAGGCATGCTCAAGAGCTTGCTGGGGCAAATCAACACCTGCCACCAACAGCTCTCGGCCATGCCTGGCAAACCCGGGCAGGCACTGAACGACTCGGAGTGGCTGGTCGCCCTGCGAGGCCGCATGGGCATACCCGCTGGCACTTGTGAGTTCGACTTGCCCGGCTACCACGACTGGTTGCACATGGCGACCCACAAACGCCAAAGCCAACTGCACGAATGGTCGGCCAGCTTCATGCCGCTGCAAAAAGCCATGCAGCTGATCTTGCAACTGCTGCGCGACAACTCCACCCCCAAAACTGTGACGGCGCCTGCAGGCAGTTACCAGCAAACCTTGTCTCAAGGACGCAGCTTCCATCTGATGCGCATAGAGCTGCCACTGAGCAGCCACTTGATTCCAGAAATCAGTGGCAACCGCTTGCTCATCGCCGTGCGGTTCATGAAGGCTGACGAGCAGCGCCGTTTGCACCCCGTCAAAGAGGACGTCAACTTTGTCATCAGCTTGTGTAGCTGAACCTTGCCCTTATTGCCGCCATGAGTCTCACGCCCCACACGCCACCTGTGTTCAAGCCGCAAATCGTGAAATGCCCAACCTGCGGACTGGACAGCGTCTATGCCCAGAGCAACCCCTACCGCCCGTTTTGTCGCGAGGCCTGCAAACTGGT
>JANREF010000202.1:6153-9177 GCA_030726195.1 Burkholderiaceae bacterium
GGCTCTAGGCTGCACGGCAAATGGGTCCAATCGCAGCGCTGGCCTTCACGCATGGCCATCTCACCCGTCCACTGCAACACCTTGCAAAAATGCAGACGTACCAGCGCATGTGGGTAGTCCACCATGTCGGTGCGCATGGCCAGCGCAGGCCCAATGGTCACACCAATTTCTTCTTGCAGTTCACGGCGCAAGGCCTGCTCGACGGTCTCGCCAGCTTCTAGCTTACCGCCCGGAAACTCCCAGTAACCTGCATAGGCTTTGCCCTGCGGTCGCGTTGTGAGCAAGTAAGCGCCATCGCCACGCTGCAAGACGCCCACCGCAACATCCACAACGGCACGTGGCGCGGCGTCGCCAGCCTGCTCGCGGCTGCGCTGGGGGTCTGCCACCAATATGCTGGGCTGGGTCATAGGTTGGAGTAGCGTGCGTTATGCGTATGCGTATGGGTATGGGTATGCGTTGGGCGTTGTCGGGGGTCTTGGCGTCGGCTTTATGGGCGGCCCGGGCTCAGCAACCCTGTGCATCATGTGCACCAGCGGCATAGTCACGCGCAAATTGATACGCTACGCGGCCGCTGCGCGAACCACGCTCCAAAGCCCACAGCAAAGCGTGTGGGCGAGCGCTTTCCAAGTCGACCTGCGGACCCACAAAGTGGCGCAACCACTGGTTGGCCACAGCCAGGTACTCGTCTTGACTGAACGGGTAAAAGCTCACCCACAAGCCAAAGCGCTCAGACAGCGATATTTTTTCTTCCACGCCCTCGCCAGGATGCACTTCCCCATCTGCGGTGTGGGTGTAGCTGAGGTTGTCGCTCATGTACTCGGGCAACAGGTGGCGTCTGTTGCTGGTGGCGTAGACCAACACGTTCGCACCACTGGCCGAAACCGAGCCGTCGAGTATGGATTTGAGTGCCTTGTAGGCGGGGTCACCGTCCTCAAAGCTCAAGTCGTCGCAGTACACAATAAAGCGTTCGTCGCGCTGCGCCACCAAGTCAACAATGTCGGGCAAGTCTACGAGGTCGTCTTTGTCCACTTCAATCAGCCGCAAACCTTGGTCGCTGTAGGCGTGCAAGCAAGCTTTAATCAACGACGACTTGCCCGTGCCGCGTGCACCTGTGAGCAGGACGTTATTGGCTGGCAAGCCCTTCATGAAGTGCGCCGTATTGCGCTGTATTTTTTCTTTTTGGTCGTCTATCTCTTGCAAGTCAGACAGCTGCATGGGCGCGACGTTGGCCACAGGCACCAACTGCGCATGGCCCAAGCGGCTGCGTCTGTAACGAAAAGCCACACTGGCTGCCCAGTCGGGCTCGGCCAGTGCCCCGGCTGTGTGAGATTGCTGCATCTGCATGAGCAGCGCATCGGCACGCACCAGCAACTGGCGCAACAAGTCTTGTGTGGTGTCTGAGCTCATACAGTATGGGGTGTGTCCGTGAAGCGCGCGCTGCCCATGGCTCAGCTGCGGTAATCGGCGTTGATGCTCACGTAGTCGTGGCTCAAGTCGCAGGTCCACACCGTCTCGGTGCAGGTACCGCGTCCCAAATCCACGCCAATGGTGATTTCGGATTTGCCCATGACAGCAGCGCCACTGGCTTCTGTGTATTGGGGGTGTATGCCGCCATTGGTAGCCACATGGACATCGTCCAAATACACGTTCACGCCATCGACGTCCAAGTCCGCAATGCCGGCATAGCCAATGGCCGCCAAAATACGGCCCAAGTTGGGGTCGCTGGCAAAAAATGCAGTTTTCACCAACGGTGAATGGCCAATGGCATACGCCACACGCAGGCACTCGTCGGTAGTGGCACCGCCGCCCACGCGGATGGTGATGAACTTGGTCGCGCCTTCGCCGTCGCGCACAATGGCATGCGCCAAGTATTGTGATACTTCCAGCAAGGCGTCCAACAAGTCTGGCGCATCCGCCCAGTCGGTCACGGCTTCGTTGCCGGCTTGGCCTGTTGCAATGACGACAAAACTGTCGTTGGTAGAGGTGTCGCCGTCGATGGTCACACGGTTGAACGACTGATCGGCCAAGCGCTTGGCCAAGCCCGCCATGAGCTCGGGCGCTATGGCTGCATCTGTGGCCACGAATCCCAGCATGGTCGCCATATTGGGGCGAATCATGCCAGCGCCCTTGGCAATACCCGTGACGCTCAATGTGCGACCATTGACCACGCACTGGCGGCTGATGGCTTTGGGCTGGGTGTCCGTGGTCATGATGCCGGTGGCGGCATTCAACCAGTTGTGGGCTTGCAGGTCCTTGCACGCGGCTTCTATACCGGCGTTCACGCGATCTATTGGCAAGGGCTCCAAAATGACCCCAGTGGAAAACGGCAGTACTTGCTCGGCATGCAGCTGTAAGGCGTTGGCGGCCGTGCGCGCCATGGACTGCGCGTGCGCAACGCCAGCCTGACCAGTACCGGCGTTGGCGTTGCCAGTGTTGATGACCAGTGCACGTATGTCGCTGCCGCTGGCCAAGTGTTGCTGGCTCACACGCACAGGCGCTGCACAAAAGCGGTTTTGCGTGAACACGGCGTCCACGCGACAGCCTTCGTCCAGCGCACACACGCTCACATCTTTGCGGTTGGCTTTGCGCACCCCCGCTTCAACAACACCCCAACGCAGCCCTTGGATGGGCAGCAATTCATCGGCCAACGGGATAGGCAACAGCACGGGCATTCAAACGCTCCTAAGTTCAGGCCAAAGCGCCGTGGCAGTGCTTGTACTTTTTACCGCTGCCACAAGGGCAGGCCTCGTTGCGCCCAACGCGTGGCACTTCATCTGCACGCGGGCCCAAGCCCGTCGCAAGACCGTTGCCATCAAATACCGCAGGCTCGCCAGTCTGTGTCGGTGCCGTGTACTGCACATTACCCAAGTCTTCGCCTTTGGCCTCAATCGCGGCGGCTGCGGCGTCGACGCTCTCGGGCTCGGTCACGCGCACGTTCATCAAAATTTTTGTGACCTCGTGGCGCACGCTGTCGAGCATCATGCCAAACAGCTCAAAGGCTTCGCGCTTGTACTCTTGCTTGGG
>JANREF010000202.1:9277-24791 GCA_030726195.1 Burkholderiaceae bacterium
TCTTCGGGTACGTATTGGCGTACCAAGTCGGTGAAGCAGCCATCGCGCAGGGCGGCGATTTGCTCGCGCAATGTGCTCGCATCCAATACGTCGTTGCGCTGTTGGTAAATCACCTTGCGTTGGTCGTTAGAGACGTCGTCGTACTCCAGCAGTTGCTTGCGCACGTCGAAGTTGCGCGCCTCCACCTTGCGCTGCGCCGACTCGATGCTGCGCGTGACCATGCCCGCCTCAATTGCCTCACCTTCAGGCATTTTGAGCCTGTCCATGATGGCGCGCACGCGGTCACCCGCGAAAATACGCATGAGCGGGTCGTCCAAGCTCAAATAAAAGCGTGATGACCCTGGATCGCCTTGGCGGCCAGATCGGCCACGCAACTGGTTGTCGATGCGGCGCGATTCGTGGCGCTCGGTGGCGATGATGCGCAAGCCACCCAAGGCCTTCACAGCCTCATGCTCTTGCGTCCACTGCTCGCGCGCAGCGCCCGCGGCTTGCGCCTTGTCTGCGTCGCTCAGATCGGCATTGGCCTCAATTGCGGCAAGTTGCTTTTCCAAGTTGCCACCCAACACGATGTCGGTACCACGACCGGCCATGTTGGTGGCGATGGTGATGGCCTTCAAGCTACCGGCTTGCGCGATGATGTCGGCCTCACGCGCGTGCTGCTTGGCGTTGAGCACCTCGTGTGGCAACTGGGCTTGGGTGAGCAGCTCGGCAATGATTTCCGAGTTCTCAATAGACGATGTGCCCACCAGCACGGGCTGGCCGCGTTCATAGCAGTCGCGTATGTCGTCGATTGCGGCCTTGTATTTTTCTGGCGTGGTTTTGTAGACGCGGTCCAGCTGATCGTCGCGGCGGTTGATACGGTTGGGCGGCACGATCACGGTTTCTAGGCCGTAAATGCTCTGGAATTCGTAGGCTTCTGTATCGGCCGTACCGGTCATACCGGACAACTTGCCGTACAGACGGAAGTAGTTTTGGAAGGTGATGGACGCAAGCGTTTGGTTTTCAGCCTGAATGGCCACGCCTTCTTTGGCCTCAACCGCTTGGTGCAAACCGTCACTCCAACGCCTGCCGCTCATCAATCGGCCCGTAAACTCGTCCACAATGACGACTTCACCGTCTTGGATGACGTAATGCTGATCGCGGTGGTAGAGGTGGTTGGCGCGCAGCGCTGCACTGACGTGGTGCATCAATGCAATGTTGGCGGGGTCGTACAGGGATGCGCCATCGGGCAACAAACCGGCTTGGCTGAGCAAATCTTCCGCACGCTGGTGACCCGCTTCGGTCAGGTGCACTTGGTGGGACTTCTCGTCCACCGTAAAGTCCCCCGGCGTGATCACGCCCTCGCCCGTGCGGGGGTCGGCCTCACCCACTTGCAAAACCAACTTTGGAATGATGGCGTTGATCGCCATATACACGGCGGTGTGGTCATCGGCTTGGCCGCTGATGATCAAAGGCGTGCGGGCCTCGTCAATCAAAATCGAGTCCACCTCGTCAACAATCGCGAAGTGCAAATCGCGCGCGACGCGGTCTGCGGTGTCGTAGACCATGTTGTCGCGCAAATAATCAAAACCAAACTCGTTGTTGGTGCCGTAGGTGATGTCGGCGTTGTATGCGGCTTGCTTGCCTGCTCGGTCTAGGGTCGGCAAGTTCACGCCAACGCTCAAACCCAGGTGGTTGTACAAGCGCGCCATCCAATTGGCGTCTCGGCTGGCCAAGTAGTCGTTCACCGTCACCACGTGCACGCCCTTGCCTGCCAGGGCGTTCAGATACACAGCCAAGGTGGCGGTGAGCGTCTTGCCTTCACCGGTGCGCATCTCGGCAATTTTGCCGTTGTGCAACGCCAACGCGCCCACCAACTGCACGTCAAAGTGGCGCATCTTCATCACGCGCTTACTGGCTTCGCGCACTGTGGCAAATGCCGCAGGCAAGATGTCGTCCAAGCTCTTGCCTTGAGCCAGCAGCGCTTTGAACTCGTCCGTTTTGGCGCGCAAGGCGTCGTCACTCAGGCTCTCGTACTCGGGCTCCATTGCATTCACGGCAACCACCGTTTTGCGGTAGGTGCGCAGCAAGCGATCGTTGCGGCTGCCGAAGAGTTTTGTCAGGATGTTATAGGCCATAGATAGGTGTACCAACTGGTTTTAATCGTCAACCGCTGGCATCAAAAAGTACGAAATTGAATAGTTTGAATAGCGAAAAGGCCCCATTCAAGTCGAATGCGGCCAGAAGCTTAACAACAAGGAGTTTAACCGGGCTGGTGGCGCGGGCCGCCTGCTTTAGGCAGGACCACCGCGCACCAACCGGCTGTTAGCGACTGGATGCCACTGTCGGGCTGTCGCGCCCCAGCGCCAAGAACTTGGCGGGGTCTTTGTAACGCCCAGACACCCACACTTCAAAGTGCAGATGCGGGCCAGTCGAGCGGCCTGTAGAGCCGATCAGGCCAATTTTTTGACCGCGCTTGATCAAGTCTCCCACCTTCACCAGCATGCGGCTGGTGTGCGCGTAACGTGTGATCACGTCGTTGCCATGGTCTACCTCGATCATGTTGCCGTAGTCCGAATGGTTCATGGCCGTGACCACCACACCGCCAGCGGCGGCGTAAATGGGCGTACCCACGGGGCCAGGGAAGTCCAAGCCCGTGTGCATGGCGCTGGAGCCCGTAAATGGGTCCACGCGACGACCAAACCGCGAGCCCGTCAGCAAACCATTCACTGGTCTGGTGGTGGGGATCATGGCGCGCTGCAGCTTTTGATCGAGCAAGCGCGATTCCAGAACCGTTAAAAAGTCTTCACCGATGTTGGCTTCGCCTTGCAGGTCTGCCAACGCTTGGCTGAAATCTTTGACCGACAAGGCACGCTCACCCACCAATGCGCCACCCGCACCAGGGGTGGGTTTGAGCAGCTTGGTGTCCATGCCCGCGAGCTGTGCGACGCGCTCACCCAACGAGTCCAACTGCACCATACGGGCTTGCAGCTCGCCAAGGCGCGTGGCCATCACGTCAAGATTTTCACGCAAGTAGCGGTTTTGAGCCTCCATGTCTTGAGAGGCGACTTGGGGCAGGATTTGGCCAACGATAGGCCAGTTGTTGCGCGTACCCGCTTTGAGCAGCGCATGGTAGGCAGCGACAGCGCTGGACACGGCCAGGACGATGACACACAACGCAATGGTGAACAAACCTTTGGCGCCCAATTCGAATGCGCGCGTGGATCGAAACCGCGTGTCAGTGATAATCACATGCATGTCATCATGTTCCTGTCGTGGCAGCGTCTTGCAACACCACCGTGAAACCATCCATCCCCAACGCCATACCCATCGCTCAAGCAATGGACAGCTCCGAGACACTGCACTCGCTGTTGGCGAAAGTGCGCTTGTCTCAAAGCAGACTAGAGACGGTCAAACAACTGATTCCGGTAACGCTTAGGAACAGCCTGCATGCTGGCAGTGCTGATGAGGGGCAGTGGACACTGCTGGTCAACTCACCCGCGGTTGCCGCAAAACTGAGGCAGCTGCTGCCTAGCCTTGTTCAGGCCTTGCGCCACAAGGAACAAGTTGATGTCGAGGTGCGCATCAAAATCGCACGCCCAACGGCTTAAATGGTGCCGAATGTCCGACTCGAACGGACGACCTACCGCTTACAAGGCGGTTGCTCTACCAGCTGAGCTAATTCGGCACGTGTGAGATTCTACTTCACTCTGCGAAGGCCTGCGCCGCCACCGGTTGGTGGACGAGGCGTTGGATCCGTCTCAGATGAAGTGTGCGCCGCATTTTCCCTAGGAGAAGGCGTCACAACGGACACCAATGCGGGGGCTTTAGCTTGTGATGTTGCAGATGCAGGTTGTGGCTGTTTTGCAACATCGGGCGCAGCGGCCTGCTTATCGGTCGCGGGAAAGGCCATACCCTGACCGTTTTCACGGGCATAAATGGCCAACACACGATTCACAGGCACAAAAATATCCTGCACTTTGCCGCTGAAACGGCCTTTGAAGCTGACCATGTCGTTGGCCATTTGCAAGCCTTGGGTCGCACCATAGCTGACATTGAGCACGATTTGCCCATCGTTGACAAAGGCCGCTGGCACTTCAACGGTGTGGTCTACCGACACGGCCATATAGGGCGTGTAGCCGTTGTCTGAGCACCACTCATGAATGGCGCGCAGCAAATACGGCTTGGTAGACGGTATGTCGTTGAAGTCCATAACTTTCATAACGGCTTACTTGCGCATGACCTTTTCTGAGGGGGTCAATGCTTCGATGTAGGCAGGGCGAGAGAAGATACGCTCCGCGTACTTGAGCAGCGGTGCAGCATTTTTACTCAGCTCGATACCGTACATATCCAAGCGCCACAGCAGCGGTGCAATAGACACATCCAGCATGGAAAAGTTATCGCCCAACATGAATTTATTTTTCATGAACACGGGTGCCAACTGCGTCAAGCGGTCGCGGATGTGGCTGCGCGCTTTGTCCAAAGCTTTGTCGTTGCCTTTGTTGTTGCGCGCCTCCAAAACGTTCACGTGCGTGAACAACTCTTTTTCGAAGTTCAACAAAAACAAACGCACGCGTGCGCGGTCAACAGGATCACCGGGCATCAATTGGGGGTGCGGGAAACGCTCGTCAATGTATTCATTGATGATGTTTGATTCGTACAGAATCAAATCACGCTCCACCAAAATCGGCACTTGGCCGTAGGGGTTCATGACCGCGATGTCTTCGGGCTTGTTGTACAAGTCCACATCGCGAATTTCAAAGTCCATGCCTTTTTCAAACAGCACGAAGCGGCAGCGATGCGAGAAGGGGCAAGTGGTGCCCGAGTACAAAACCATCATGACAGAAGTCTCCTAAACAAAAAACAGTGGCCGCACCCAAGGGTGCCAAGGCCACTGTGTCAGGTGACAGGGTACGAGTACCCCATCAAACAATTACTTGATATCTTTCCAGAATGCCGCGTTCAAGCGCCATGCCACCAAGGTGAAGATGGACAGGAACAACAACACCCACACGCCGATACGTACACGCGTGTTTTGTGCAGGCTCGCCCATCCACTGCAAGTAAGCAACCAGATCACCTACGGCGCTGTCAAATTGGGCTTCGCTCATGGTGCCCGCAGACACTTGCTTGAAGCCGTTGAAAACATGGGTGGTGTGGCCGTGTGCCTCGACTTCTTTGGTCAGCATTTCTTGCTCGCCCTGCAGTTGCCACAACGGATTAGGCATGGCAACGGCTGGGAAGGCTGCGTTATTCCAGCCTGTCAGCGTCGTGCCGTCGCGGTAGTAGCCGCGCAAGAAGGTGTAGATGTAGTCCGCTCCTGAACCGTTGGCGCCTGCACGTGAGCGTGCGATCACGCTCAAGTCAGGGGGCGCCGCACCAAACCAAGCCTTGGCTTCCATTGGGTTGATGGTGGCCTTCATCAAATCGCCAGACTTGTCACTGATGAAGTTCAGGTTTTCTTTAATTTGCTTGTCTGACAAACCAATGTCTTGCATGCGGTTGTAGCGCATGTAAGCCGCAGAGTGACAGTTCAAGCAGTAATTGGCGAACAGTTGCGCGCCGCGCTGCAAAGCAGCCATGTCGTTGGTGCGGCTTGGCGCTTTATCCCAAGCAATGCCGCCAGTCGCCGCATTCGCGGCGCTCACCAAAGAGGCACACAAGGCCATGGCGAGAAGGATTTTTTTCAACATCTTATTCATCTCCACAGCGGTTTAATGAGCTTCAAACACAACACGGTCGGGCACAGTCTTGAAGTTGCCCAAACGGCTCCACCAAGGCATGAGCAAGAAGAAACCGAAGTACATCAAGGTGCCGGCCTGAGACATGCGCTCAAACACAGGTGAAGGCGCTTGAATGCCCAAGTAACCCAACACGAAGAAGTTGATCACGAACACGCCGTACACAATTTTGTGCCAGTCGGGACGGTAGCGAATCGACTTGACGGGGCTGTGATCCAACCATGGCAAGAAGAACAGAATAACAACCGCACCACCCATCACCACCACGCCCCAGAACTTGGCGTCTGTGGCCATCATGGCGGCAATAGCCAGCACCGCACCGCCCAACACAGCTACTTTGGCTTTGCCGGAGAGCTTGAGCTTCACGGCGGCCAACAGTGCGCCCGCAGCGACCAAGCCCATGAGCACATACATCATCTCAGTGGTGATGGCACGCAGCATGGAGTAAAACGGCGTGAAGTACCAAACAGGCGCAATGTGCGCTGGTGTTTTCAGTGGATCGGCTGGAATGAAGTTGTTGTACTCCAAGAAGTAGCCGCCCAGCTCAGGTGCGAAAAACACAATCGCTGAGAACACCATCAAGAACACCGACACGCCCAAGACGTCGTGCACGGTGTAGTAGGGGTGGAAAGGAATGCCATCGAGTGGAATCCCCTTGTCGTCCTTCAGAGCCTTGATTTCAACGCCGTCTGGGTTGTTGGATCCCACTTCATGCAGCGCAATGATGTGCGCCACAACCAAGCCCAGCAACACCAATGGCACTGCAATCACGTGGAAGCTGAAGAAGCGGTTCAAGGTGGCATCGCCCACCACAAAGTCACCACGGATCAACAAGGCCAAATCTTCGCCAACGAATGGAATGGCTGAGAACAGGTTCACGATCACTTGCGCGCCCCAGTAGCTCATCTGCCCCCATGGCAGCAAGTAGCCCATGAAGGCTTCGGCCATGAGACACAGGAAAATGGCACAGCCAAAAATCCACACCAGCTCGCGAGGCTTGCGGTAGCTGCCGTACAGCAAACCGCGGAACATGTGCATGTAGACCACCACAAAGAAGGCGGATGCGCCAGTGGAGTGCATGTAGCGAATCAACCAGCCCCATGGCACGTCGCGCATGATGTACTCGACTGATGCAAAGGCCAAAGCCGCATCAGGCTTGTAGTGCATGACCAAGAAAATACCGGTCACGATTTGAATCACCAGCACCAACAGCGCCAGTGAGCCAAAGAAGTACCAGAAGTTGAAGTTCTTGGGTGCGTAGTACTCTGCCAAGTGCTCGTTGTAGAGCTTGGACAGTGGGAAGCGGTTGTCTACCCAGTTCAGCAGTTTTTGTGCGGGAGGAGCGTCTGCCGCGATTTCTTTGAATTCAGCCATTTGTTTGATGCCTCAAAAGCAGGTGCGCTGTATGCGCAGATGGTGTCGATTAAGTAGCCTTTTGTCTTGGCGCGTTAGGCTGTCTCTGTATCTTCACCAATCAACAAGGTGGTGTCAGACAAATACATGTGCGGTGGCACAGGCAAGTTGTCTGGTGACGGCTTGTTCTTGAACACACGTCCGGCCACGTCGAACGTAGAGCCGTGGCATGGGCACAAGAAACCGCCCGGCCAGTCTTCTGGCAACGACGGCTGCGCGCCAGGCGCGAGCTTATCGGTTGGGGAGCAGCCCAAGTGGGGGCAAATACCAATGCCAACGAAGTACTCGGGCTTGATAGAGCGGTGACGGTTTTTCGCGTAAGCGGGGATAGGGTAAGCCGTGCGGTCCGACTCAGGGTCGGCCAAGTTAGGCTCGTCTTTCTCAAGCGTGGCCAACATCTCAGGCGTACGGCGCAACACCCATACAGGCTTGCCTCGCCACTCGACCGTAATTTTTTCGCCAGGCGCTAGTTTTGAAATATCAACTTCAACTGACGCACCAGCGGCTTTGGCACGTTCAGACGGGCTGAATGTACTCACAAATGGGACGGCAACGGCGGCTGCACCAGCGCCACCCATAGCGCACGAGGTGATCAGCCAGCTACGACGGCCGTTATCAACAGTTGCTTCGCTCATGGAACTCTTTCGGTGAGAGGACTTATCGGAGGGCAATTACCCTAGGGACAACCCTGCATTGTACTGGAGACCGCCGCACAATTTCAAACCCACGTTGCTTGCGGTCTTTCCATTCATACAATAGTAGTATTCGCAGACTGCAGCAGCCTGCGGTTTTTTCGTCTTTTAAGGACCACAACAAATGAGTATCGCTACAGAATTCAAGGCCTTTGCGCTCAAAGGCAATGTGGTCGACCTCGCGGTCGGTGTGATCATTGGTGCCGCATTCGGAAAAATTGTCACATCG
This sequence comes from Burkholderiaceae bacterium, assembly GCA_030726195.1. Taxonomy (GTDB): domain Bacteria; phylum Pseudomonadota; class Gammaproteobacteria; order Burkholderiales; family Burkholderiaceae_C; genus RS62. The sequence goes on from JANREF010000202.1 coordinate 17,331, forward strand.
TTGGTCAACGACATCATCATGCCCGTGGTCGGCGCCGTGTTTGGCAACGTCGATTTCACACAGCTCTTCATTGCCTTAGGTCAGGTGCCAGCGGGCGTCCCCATGGTCTTGGCAGACTTACAAAAAGCCGGCGTGCCCGTGCTGGCCTACGGCAGCTTTGTGACTGTCACCATCAACTTTCTGATCTTGGCGTTCATCATCTTCATCATGGTTCGCCAAATCAACCGCCTCAAACGCCAAGAACAAGCCGCTCCAGCCGCGCCCGCTGTCACGCCAGAAGATATTGTCTTGCTGCGTGAAATTCGCGACAGCCTGCAAAAATAACACTTACAGACTAAAGACCGGCCGTGCAACGGCCTGCTCGGCCCAGCGCATCGCGTACAGCAGGCTAGATGCATCGGCTTGGCCTTGCCCTGCGATGTCAAACGCTGTGCCGTGGTCTGGACTGGTGCGTACAAACGGTAGGCCCAGCGTGGCGTTGACGCCATCGGCCACGCCCAAATACTTCACAGGTATGAGGCCTTGGTCGTGGTAGGCCGCGACCACCACGTCGAATTCTCCGGCTCGGGCGCGCATGTACACCGTGTCAGGCGACAGGGGGTCGCTCACATCCATACCCAGGGCACGCGCTTGAGCAATGGCTGGCATCATCACGTCTATCTCTTCTCGGCCAAAGCGCCCGCCCTCTCCGGCGTGTGGGTTCACGCCAGCCACGGCAATGCGCAACGGGGCGTCACCGCTTGCGCGCGGCACCCAACGTTGCGTCAACTGCAAAGTCTGCAGCACGTTGCCCACCGTGACCTGCTCCAACGCTTGACGCAAGGACACGTGAATGCTGAGCAATACGGTTTGAAGCTCGTCATTGGCCAGCAACATGCGCACCGGCACATCGTCCACAGACACACCCAAGTGCTGTGCCGCCATGGCTTGCAGCATCTCCGTATGCCCAGGGAACGCAATACCGGCTGCCGTTAGGGCCAATTTGTGAATGGGGGCCGTTACCAGTGCACTGGCCTGCCCTTGCAAGCAAGCCTGTGCGCCCACGCGTACGGCCTCGGCTGCCGCAGCACCCGCTGCAGCACTGACCTGTCCCACCACTAGGTTGCCCAGCGCAGGTGAGGATAAATTGCCCCATGGTGCAGGTGGTGTAGGTGGTGTAGGTGGTGTAGGTGGTGCAGATGAATCCGATGGCACAGGGTTGGCCACCGGGGCACTGTCAGCCACCCCCTCGACCACCACCACAGCATGCGGCGTGCGCAGCAGCTGCGCGTGGGCTTCTTCGGGCGTGGACACGACGTAAACGGGCTTGGGCTGCACCTGCACGCATCTGCAGTGCTGCGCCACCGCCTGCTCGATGACGGCGCCGCTGCCCGCCACCCACACGGGTGTGCTGCTGCTGTCGTGCCACTGGTACAGGGCTTTGACCACAATCTCGGGCCCAATACCCGCAGGGTCTCCCATGGTCAAAGCCATGGGCTTGTGTGCAGCGGTGGGCTGGGCGCTGGAGGCCTGTGTTGCGACGTGTGGCGTGGTCATTGAATGGGTCTGTGAAGCGCAGCTGTGAAGTGGAGCTGGGAGACGAAGCTTTGAAGCGTTTTTAAGGCAGATATTTACGAGATGCTTTAATGCAGCAGCCTCATCAAGCAGGATTGTCGATGTCAATAAAGGTGTGGCGCACACCCGTTGTCTTCGCCAAAGCCTGCCCCACCGCCTGCACGCCATAGCGCTCGCTGGCATGGTGACCGCAGGCAATATAGGCGACATTGCATTCCCGCGCGTAATGCGCCTGCGGCTCGGACAACTCGCCTGTGATGAACACATCCACACCCGCAGCAATCGCAGCCTCAAAATAGCCCTGCGCGCCGCCCGTGCACCAGCCCACACGCCGAATCGGTCGGGTTGAATCACCTATGACCACGGGTGTTTTGGCCAGCGCCTTGGCCGTCGCATCCACCAAGCCGCCCAAAGTGGCATGCTCGGTGCGACCCAACCAACCCAGACCCTGCTCACCAAAACGCACCGGTGCTGCCACGCCTGCACCGCTCTGGCCAGCGGGCTCATCAGGTGTGAGGCCCAACACGCGAGCGAGCTGGGCGTTGTTGCCCATGGTCTCGTGCGCATCCAGCGGCAAATGGTAGGCCCATAGGTTGATGTTGTGCGCGATCAACAAGCCCAAACGCTTGCGCATCCAGCCCGTAATCGCACCGCTTTGACCTCGCCAAAACAAGCCGTGGTGAACCAAAATAGCATCTGCACCAAGCGCTGCGGCTTGTTCAATGAGCGCCAGGCTGGCGGTCACACCTGTGACCACATGAGAGACTGTGGCCGCGCCCTCCACCTGCAAGCCGTTGGGGCCGTAGTCCTTGAACAGCTGCGGCTGCAACCAGCCGTCCAACTGTGTGGCCAGTGCGTGGCGGTCTAGTGCAATGGGTGGTGGGGTATGCGACGCGTGGGCCAATGGGCTTGATCTCCATATAAATCGGGCGGCCAAGCAACAACGCGAAAGACCGCTAGAACGACTGTAGCCTAAAGCCGTAGACAATAGCGCTATGAAACGACTCTGGTTGCTATTTTCCCAAACTGCCACCGTGCTGCTGGCAGCCTACTTCGTGCTGCTCACCCTCAAGCCCCAGTGGCTGAATAGCCTACAGCCAGCCACAGGCAATATGGACGCAGCCAGCTTGGTGCTGCGCCATGCGGCCAGCGCGGCCTCGCCGGCTGTGGTGAGCATTCAAACCATCACCACAGAGACGCCCAGCGCGGTAGACCCGTGGTTCAAGTACTTTTTTGAAGACGACACCAGCAACGAGCAACCTAGCAACAATCTGGGCTCTGGCGTGATCGTGAGCGCATCCGGCTACGTCTTGACCAACAACCATGTGGTGGAAGACGCCGAGCAGATACAAATCACATTGCTGGATGGGCGACGTGTCAAAGCAGACGTACTGGGCACCGATCCCGATACCGACTTGGCCGTGCTCAAAATTGACCTGGACCGCTTGCCCAACATTGTCATGGGTGACTCCAACGCCTTGTTTGTCGGAGACACGGTACTGGCCATTGGCAACCCCTTTGGCGTAGGGCAAACCGTCACCAGCGGCATTGTGAGCGCGCTGGGGCGCAGCCATTTGGGCATCAACACCTTTGAAAACTTCATACAAACCGATGCGGCCATCAACCCCGGTAACTCCGGCGGTGCGCTGGTGAATGCACGCGGCGATTTGGTGGGCATCAACACCGCCATTTACTCGCGCTCTGGTGGCTCTACCGGCATCGGCTTTGCCATACCCACATCGGTGGCCAAGCAGGTGTTGGACGAGATCGTGCGCGACGGCGTGGTCACCCGCGGCTGGATTGGGGTTGAGCCACAAACACTCAACGCCGAGCTGGCCAGCAGCTTTGGCCTGCCCAGCAGCGCTGGCGTATTGATCGCCGGTGTCTTGCAACAAGGCCCAGCGGCCCAAGCTGGCATCGAACCTGGCGATGTGATCTTGTCCGTGGATGAGCGCACGGTCAGCTCGGTATCGGATTTGTTAGCCGCCGTGTCGGCACTGAAACCTGGTCAAGTCACCACACTGCGTGTGTGGCGCAACGGACAACACCAAGACGTAGATGTCGCCCCTGCTGCCAGACCGCATGGTCAACACGGACAAGCGCCGCCGCGATAACACGCAGGGGCTGCATGTGAAGCACCGCCCAAAAAACAGCTGGGCCAGCAGCTGATGCCGCAGATGCAGCTGATGCAGCAGACTGTCAGTGAATCGAATGATCCACCACGCATCGGCACATCGGCACATCGGCACATCGCAGTACCAGAGCATCAACGAACGGCAGACTGGGCACTAAGTCCTCAGTTGGGAGGTCTTGTGTCTAAACCCAGTGTTATCAGGGCTTGGGTGATCAGGGCTTTGGTGAAGCGTCGTTGCTGGTGTCGTCGCTGGCAGACGACTCAGCGTCCTCAGAGGGCTTGCTGGCTTTGCCAAACCAGCGCGCACCAATGATGCCGCACTCGTACAAGATACACATGGGCACCGCCAAGGACAGTTGTGAAATCACATCGGGTGGCGTGACCATGGCGGCAATCACGAATGCCAGCACAATGAAGTAGCCCCTGAACGACTTGAGCTGTTCAATGGTGACCAAGCCAAAGCGCACCAACAACATCACCACGATGGGCACCTGAAAGGCCAAGCCAAACGCCAAGTACAACGACAAAATGGCTTCTACATATGAGGCGATGTCTGGCGTAGCAGCAACACTGGGCGGCGCAAATGCCTGAATAAAGCCGAACATCTTGTCCAGCACCAGCAGCTGCACGAACGCAATACCACCGTAGGCCAGCAGGCTGCCAAACATGATCAGCGGCACTGCAAAGCGCTTTTCGTGGCTGTACAGCCCTGGGGCAATAAAGGCCCACACCTGGTACATGATCCAAGGCAACGCCAGCAAAAACGCCGCCATCATCAACACCTTCAGCGGTATGAAGAACGGCGAGAACACGCCAACCGCAATCAGCTTGGCGCCCGGAGGCATGTGGGCTTGTATGGGTATGGCAATCCAATCGATCAGGGTGGCAGGCCCAGGCCATATGGCCAACGCAGCCATACACACCAACAAGCCAATGAAGGCGTACACCAAGCGGTTGCGCAGCTCCAACAAGTGCTGCACAAAGGTTTGCTCAGTACCGGCGAGATCGTCAGTATCGGGTGTGTTGGTGCTCATGTAAATTAAGGTGCGATGCGGTTGATGCGTGGCCTAAATCTGGCCACGCGAGCTGCACCCGATTGAATGTGGCTGCGCTGTCCGCTGCGCGCTTTGTACCATTGGGGTACGGCAGCACGTTTGGCACGCCAGCGCTTCTTGGGGGCTGTGCGCGCGTTGTATGAGCTGTTGTAACTGGAGCCCAGATGGCTGTAGTCATCGGCGGTCACGCCACTGGCCGGTGTGTTGCCCGTGGCCTCGGCCCAGTCGTCTTCGAAGTCTTTGCCCGCGGACTCAACAGAGGACTGCGCGTCCTTCACTGCCCCCTCAAAGCCGTCCTTCATCTTGCGCAGCTCTTCTAGCTCCATGCTGCGGTTGACCTCGGCTTTCACATCGGCCACGTAACGCTGGGCTTTACCCAACAACGCGCCCACCGTTCTGGCCACTTTGGGCAGCTTTTCTGGGCCAATCACGATCAAGGCTACAGCGCCAATCAGGGCGAGCTTGGAGATGCCTAAATCAATCATGCGCTGCGGCTTGCGGTGTTCAAAAGTTCAGAAGAAACGGAATTGACAGCAGCTTAGGACTTGGTCTTGGCTTGCACGTCAATGGTGTCGTCAGATGCGGCCTTGGACTGCGTGACTTGCTCAGGCGCTGCGTCGTCGGCAGGCGCGCCGCCTTCTTTGATACCGTCTTTGAAGCCTTTGACCGCACCACCCAAGTCGGAGCCGATGTTTTTGAGCTTTTTAGTGCCAAACACCATCACGACGATCAACAACACGATCAACCAATGCCAAATCGAAAAAGCACCCATGACTAACTCCTTGGAAATTCAATGCGCAGCACCTGCTGCTTTGGGATATGCACCCTAGCGCGTCATTCTACGGCCAAGGGGCACCTCATTCGGAACCGAGCTCAAATAAGCCCCACACCAAGCCGCCAGTTGGTGACAAGCGAAACGTTAAGTATTCGCCTAAACCTCGTGACAGCTTGTCACTCAACCCTTGCGCCAAGGCCTAGGCCCACCCATGACATGGACATGCAGGTGGTGCACCTCTTGCGTGCCATGGTCACCTGTGTTGGCCACAACACGGTAGCCGCCTTCGGGGTAAGGCTCACAACCTTGCTCCAAGGCCAGCTTGGGCACCAGCGTCATGATTTTGCCCATGAGTGCAGCATCTTTCTCGGTGAGCTGTGCCATGGAGGGGATATGCGCTTTGGGGATGATTAAGAAATGCACAGGCGACCACGGCGCGATGTCGTGGAACGCAAACACATCGTCGTCCTCATACACTTTTTTACTAGGGATGTTGCCTGCTGCAATCTTGCAGAACAAACAGTTTTCATCATGCATAGTCCGCACTCTCCATAGGTTTGCCGGCGTTCAAGTTGATAAAGCCACGCACAATACGAATCAAAAACCAGACCGATATAACCAGCCATGCCAGCCAGCCCGGCCAAATGAACAACAGCCACAAGGGCAGCGTCACCAAATAGGCAAACCCCACCCACAGCACAGAGCGCAGTCGCCAAGCGAAGTGGGAGGCGTGCCAAGTGCCCACGGACTCGGGGCGCTTGTACATGTCCATCACCAAGGCCACCAACAGCAACAAGGGGCCCCACTGGCCGCCAGGGATGAGGGCACCCACAGCGACGATGAGATGCAGCACATAACTGACCGTGCCAATGGTGTTGAGGCTATGCAAACGCTGGGCTTGATCGTTAGTGTCCATGCTTGTCCTCCTGCGCTTGGGCATCGCGGGCTTGGGCTTTGCGCAGCGCTTTTTCCTCTAGGCCACTCAAGCCCTCGCGCCTGGACAGTTCGGCCAGCACGTCGCTTGGCTGCAAATCAAAATGCGCCAAAGCCACCATGCTGTGAAACCACAAGTCGGCCACCTCGCCCACCAACAACGCTTTGCCCGCCTCGCTGGGGGTGGCCTGCAAATCCTTAGCCGCCATCACCACTTCGGTGGCTTCTTCTCCGATTTTTTTTAAGAAAGCATCGGGCGCTTTGGCCAACAAGCGTGACACGTAACTGGTGTCAGGATTGCCGCCATTGGCCAATTTGCGCGACTCAATGATGCCCGCGAGCTTGTGCAGCGTGCTGTCTTGCGTCGACGCTTGAGAGGTGCCCTGGGCGTTTGAATGTGCAGTCATTTGCGTCATGGCAGGCCTATTTGTAAATATCGCTGGGATCTTTGAGCACGGGCGCATTGGGTCGCCACTGGACATCGCCGCCATCGGACGCGCTGAGCTCTTGATAAAAGCACGAGTGACGCCCGGTATGGCAGGCAATGCCGGGCTCATGGCCGAGCTGCGTCACGCTGAGCAAGACCACGTCGGCGTCGCAGTCGATTCGAATACTGTGCACCGTTTGCACATGGCCAGACTCTTCGCCTTTGGGCCACAGCTTGTTGCGTGAGCGGCTGAAGTAAACGGCGCGGCCCAGCTGCTGTGTGAGGGCGAGCGCCTCGCGGTTCATCCAAGCGAACATCAAAACGTCGTTGCTGCCGCGCTCCTGGGCAATGACGGGCACCAAGCCCTTGTCGTCCCAGCGGACTTGATCTAGCCAGTTCTGGGTCATGTCGGCGGATGCGTGCTGTGTGAAAGTCATGTTGCAAGCTTAGCAGGCCCAACACCTGCTCGCACCAGAACCTACATCAACCGAACAGGTATGCCGCGCTTGGCCATCAAGGCTTTGGCCTCACCGACGGTGTGATCACCAAAGTGAAAGATGCTCGCAGCCAGCACCGCATCGGC
>JANREF010000203.1 GCA_030726195.1 Burkholderiaceae bacterium
GTCCCCAAGCGTGTGTTGTTGTTTCGGGCATGAACAGGTGCGCGGCAGCGAGCGAGTGTTGAGCGTGGACACACAGTCTAATGTGTCCCGGGCGCATGTCTTGAATCGGTCGCCGCAATACATGGGCCTCACGCATGGGCTATACCGCAGGCTCAAGCTTGGGCCAACCATGTGTGTGTTGGGGGCGGGGGGAGCGGTTTGGGCGGTGGTTGATGTGGTGATTGTGGGGGCCGTTTAGAGGCCGTTGAGAGGCCGTCTAGGGACCGTTTAGGGACCGTTGTAGGAGGCGATTGGGGCCTGATTGGTGGTTGGCAGCGTGCAGGGCGGGTGGTCTGGCGGCGTGCTAAGCTGCCTGCCATGGAGAGCTCCAACCCCCAGTCCCCCCGTGGACATTACTTGCGCGACTTGAAGGCGCAAGCCTCGTTTGTGCCAACGCCGCACGGTACGGGTTTTTTCAGCCACAGAGACTGCCGTTTGCACAACATGGGCGCGGATCATCCCGAGTCGCCAGAGCGCTTGAGCGCCATTGACGATAGGTTGTTGATCACGGGTGTGGCCGACGCCTTGGTGGCTGTGAACGCGCCCATGGCACTGGCCGAGGACTTGCTGCTCGCGCACACTGCAGCGCATGTGCAGCGCATGCAGGGCTTGGCGGTGAACTTGCTCAGCCAGGCCAAGGCCTTGAGCGGGATGGATTTTTACGACATAGACCCCGATACCCGTATGAACCCCCACACCTTGCAGGCCGCCATGCGGTCAGCAGGTGCGGCCTTGGCGGCGGTGGATGCGGTGATGACTGGCCAGCTCGCCAACGCGTTTTGTGCCACGCGTCCACCAGGACACCATGCCAAGCGCGATCAGGCTATGGGCTTTTGCTTTTTCAGCAACGTCGCGCTGGCGGCGCGCTACGCACAGGTCGTGCACGGTGTGCAGCGTGTGGCGATTGTGGACTTTGACGTGCACCACGGCAATGGCACTCAAGACGTGGTGCAGGGTGTGAGCGGCATTGAAATGTTCAGCTTTTTCCAGCACCCGTTTTACCCTTATGGCGAGCCGTTTGACGGCAGTGCCAACTTGCACAACACGCCAGTGGCGGCCTACACCAAGGGTGACACCATCAAAGACTTGGTGAACGAGCAGTGGCTGCCCAGGCTGCACGCCTTTGCGCCGCAGCTGGTGTTGATCAGTGCAGGCTTTGACGCTCACCGCGACGACGACCTAGGCCAAATGGGGCTGGTAGAGGCCGACTACGCATGGATCACCCAACAGCTGGTGGACGTGGCACGTGCGCATGCGCAGGGGCGCATCGTGAGTTGCTTAGAAGGCGGTTACGAGCTGCGCGCGCTGGCCAACAGCGTTGAGGCGCACATCCGCGTGTTGGCCGACCTGGCCTAAAGCCAAGCCAAGCGCGGTACAACACCGGCTGGGAAGCAGGCCTGTACACCCTGTACAGCAGGTTATTGGTATCGTTGACCGGTGCGCAGCCTCACTTGGGCACAGGTCAAAATGCAGAGCAAATTCAGAAAATATGCAGAGCAAATTCAGCATGCGCCGCCATGTCATTGCGCCGGTAGTGCGTCTGCGATGGGGCGGAGATAGCGCATAGATAGGGCATAGATAGGGCCGCGATAGGGCTGCGGTAGGGCACACAGGGGTGGCCGCCATGGGTAATGAGGTGAGTATTGAGGTCGGTGTTGTAGTCGGTACGACAGCCGATACTGCAGTCGGTGATGGGGTCGGTGATGTGGCCGGTATTGCAGCCGATACGACAGCCCGTGGTGCTGCGCCAGCGTAGGGCTTTGAGGGCACAATAGCCACACATTCAAGCGCTTCGCGCCACGCTGATTGGGCCAAGCGAGGGCCCTCAAGCCTGCGCAGCCAACGCCCAAGCCTTGGCTGTTGTGTCTTGACCTATTCACGCTCACCACTGACCCACTACGCCCTATGCAACCCACCGCATTGCCTCATTCTGTTGCGCCCCAAGACTTGTCTGTTTGGATGGCGCATTTGTTGCAGCCCACTGTGTTACTTGAGCTGACGGCCTTGTTGGCCTGTGCGGCGTTGGCATGGTGGTTGGTGCGCAGCTTGCGTCACAGTTTGTTGGGTGACGATGCGCAAAACGGCGTGTTGTTGGGGCGCACGGGTGTGGATGGCGCGCTGTTTCCTTTGCTGTGGTTGGTGCTCAGCGTAGGCGCCGAGTGGGCGCTGCGTGCACAAATCCCCATCACCTTGTTGTTGGTGGCGCTGCCGATGTTGGTGGCGCTGGTGGTCATTCGCTTGGCCGTGAAGGTGGTGCGCCTGGTGTTTCCAAATGCGCGTTGGGCCAGACGTCTGGAGCGCACCGTGTCGTGGCTGGTTTGGCTGGTGTTGGTGCTGTGGGTGACCAATTTGCTGCCGTCTATTTTGATGGAGATGGACGAGATCACGGTGACCTTGGGCGGCAGCGTCATCAGTGTGCGCCAAGTGTTTGAGGGCTTGCTCACCGCGGCCTTTGTGTTGATTGCTGCGATGTGGGTGGCCAGTGTGATCGACCACCGCTTGCTGTCCAATACCGCTGGTGGCGAGCTGTCGGTGCGCAAAGCTGTGAGCAACATGATTCGTGTGGTGCTGCTGTTTGTGGGCCTGATGGTAGCGCTCACCGCCGTTGGTATTGACCTCACGGCCCTGTCGGTACTGGGCGGTGCGATTGGCGTGGGTATTGGCTTTGGCTTGCAAAAGCTGGCATCCAACTACGTGAGCGGCTTTGTGATTTTGGCCGAGCGCAGCCTACGCATTGGCGACATGGTGAGTGTGGATGGCTTTGAGGGGGCCATCACAGATATACGTGCACGCTTCACAGTGATTCGCTCACTCACGGGTCAAGAGTCCATTGTTCCTAACGAAATGCTGCTGATCAGTCGGGTGGAGAACCTGTCCTTGGCCGATACCCGCATTTGGCAGTCCACCACCGTTGGCGTGGGCTACAACAGTGACGTGCACTTGGTGTCGGATTTGCTGTTGCAGGCCGCTAGGTCGCAGGAGCGGGTGTTGGCCGACCCAGGGCCCAGCGTATCGCTGCGCGAGTTCGGGGCCGATGGCTTGGTGTTTGTGGTGGGCTACTGGATTCAAGACCCTGAGAACGGGCGCATGAACGTGTTGTCGGCGGTGAACTTTGAAATTCTCAGGTTGCTGCGCGAGCACGACATCGAAATACCCTACCCACAGCGCGTGGTTCATCTCAAAACCGACGCGCCGGCCTAAGGGCTACCGTATAATTCTTTAAAAAAGCACGACCGTTCGTTTTTGTTGTATGGTTGTCGCTTTACAATTTACGCTTGAATTGACGTTTACGTAAACGTCAATCGAGTTTTAGGTTATTGTTCCTACTCTTGTTGTTATTTGCTCATCTCGGAGTGCCTCTATGAAAGTTCTAGTCCCAGTCAAACGCGTTGTCGACTACAACGTGAAAGTTCGCGTCAAATCCGACGGCTCTGGTGTTGACATTGCCAACGTGAAAATGAGCATGAACCCCTTTGACGAAATTGCCGTCGAAGAGGCTGTGCGGTTGCGCGAAAAGGGCGTGGTGACTGAGGTGATTGCGGTGTCGTGTGGCGTGACACAGTGCACCGAAACCTTGCGTACCGCCATGGCCATTGGTGCGGACCGCGCCATTTTGGTGGAGACCGATGCCGAACTGCAGCCACTGGCCGTGGCCAAGTTGCTCAAGGCGCTGGCCGACAAAGAGCAACCTGATTTGGTGATTTTGGGCAAGCAAGCCATCGACGACGACAGCAACCAAACCGGTCAGATGTTGGCGGCGTTGGCCGACTGGCCGCAAGCCACGTTTGCCAGCAAAGTGGAAGTGGCCGATGGCAAAGCCGTGGTCACACGCGAAGTGGACGGCGGCCTGGAAACCCTGTCGATTCAGTTGCCAGCGGTCATCACCACCGACTTGCGCTTGAACGAGCCACGCTACGTGACCTTGCCCAACATCATGAAGGCCAAGAAAAAGACGGTAGACACCTTCAAGCCCGAAGACCTGGGTGTGGACGTGACCCCGCGCTTGAAGACCCTCAAAGTAGTGGAGCCTGCCAAGCGCAGCGCGGGCGTGACCGTGCCCGACGTGGCCACACTGGTAGACAAGCTGAAAAACGAAGCCAAGGTGCTGGGCTGATTGCCCGAGCAGACTTGTTCGTTGACCCACCCACACTTAAAAGTAAGACACCGTTATGACTGCATTAGTGATTGCTGAACACGACAACGCCTCCATCAAGGGCGCAACCCTCAACACTGTGACGGCCGCCTTGGCCTGTGACGCCGACGTGCATGTGCTGGTAGCAGGCCACAACGCCGCTGCTGCGGCTGCTGCGGCCGCCCAAATCGTGGGCGTGAGCAAAGTGCTGCACGCCGAAGACGCTGCGTTTGAGCACGGCTTGGCCGAAAGCGTGGCAGCCCAAGTGTTGGCCGTTGCTGCCAACTACGGTCACATCTTGTTTCCCGCCACCGCGTCGGGCAAAAACATTGCGCCCCGTGTAGCGGCCAAGCTGGATGTGGCGCAAATTTCGGACATTTCTAAAGTTGATGCGCCCGATACGTTTGAGCGCCCCATTTACGCGGGCAACGCCATTGCCACTGTGCAAAGCAGCGACGCGACCAAAATCATCACGGTGCGTACCACTGGTTTTGATCCCGCTGCAGCCAGCGGTGGTGCCGCGCCCACCGATGTGCTTGCAGCCGCCACAGGCGCTGGTAAGTCCAGCTTCATGGGCAGCGAGATTGCCGCCAACGACAGGCC
>JANREF010000204.1 GCA_030726195.1 Burkholderiaceae bacterium
CAAACCAGCGAGCACACCACGGCTTATGCCCACGCCATGGGCCAAGCCTTTCAGCTCACCAACATCATCCGCGACGTTGGCGAAGACGCCATGCGTGGGCGCATTTACCTGCCTGTGAACGAGCTGCAGCAGTTCGACGTCAAAGCCAACGAGATACTGCAGCGCACCTACTCAGACCGGTTTCAGGCGCTCATGCAGTTTCAGGCTGCGCGCGCCCACACGCTGTATGACCAAGCCTTGGCGTTGCTACCAGAACAAGACAGACGCGCGCAAAAACCAGGTCTGATGATGGCCAATATTTACCGCACCTTGCTGCGCGAAATTGAACGAGACGGCTTTCAGGTGCTGCACCAGCGCACCAGTCTCACGCCCATCAAGAAGCTGTGGCTGGCGTGGAAAACGCAAGCCTTTGGCTGGATTGCTTGATGCCAACACACACAACCCGATTCGACCCACACACCAATAACAGCTCGGCTGGCCAACCGAAAGGCAGCGCCGCGGCCCCACCCAACCCACCCAAGCGTGGACGCTTGGCGGTCATTGGTGGGGGCTGGGCAGGCTGTGCCGCGGCTGTAGCCGCCACCGAGCAAGGCTGGGCTGTGGACTTGTACGAAGCCGCCCCCGCCGCAGGTGGGCGGGCCAAAGCCATAGCGGCCCAGGTCGAGACCGATACCGAGACCGAGACCGAGACCGATAGGCTAGACAACGGCCAACACATCTTGCTGGGCGCATACAGCGCCACGCTTGCGTTACTGCGCACGCTGGGTGTGGATACACACGACGCCTTGCTGCGTAGCCCGCTGGACCTGCGCGACAACGCCGGACAAGGCTTTGCCCTACCAACATGGGCGGGCCTTGCCACCAGCAACACAAACAACGCCAAGGCAACGATCAAACCTGCCTCGATTGGCGCATCGCTGCGCCACCAAGCCCGCATGGCCTGCGCGGCCGTGTGGTCCGTCTGGCAGTGCCGGCACTGGCCCATGACGGCGCGCCTGCAGCTGCTCAGGCTCATGGTGCGTTGGCGGCTCAGTGGATTCACGTGTCACAGCCAAGACACCGTTGCCGACCTGTGCAACAGCTTGGCCCCATGCGTCATGCACGACTTCATAGAGCCGCTGTGTGTGAGCGCACTGAACCTGTCACCACAACACGCCAGCGGCGCGCTGTGGTTGCGAGTGCTAAAGGACGCGTTGCTCAGCGGCCCTGGCAGCAGCGACCTGTTGCTGCCTCGACGCGACTTGAGCGCGCTGTTTGTTCACCCCTGCCTGGCGTGGCTGCGCCAGCACGGTGCCACCGTGCACACCGGCACGCGCGTCACTGGACTGCTGCGCGTGGGAAATGGTTGGCAACTCAACACCGCACTGACACCCAAGCCAAGCCTGCCCTACGACCAAATCGTCGTCGCCACACCCGCGGCGCAAGCGGCCGCTTTGGTATGGCCACACAATGCGTTTTGGGCGCAGGCTGCATCAGCACTCACGCACACATCGATTGCCACTGTGTATGCGCAAAGCACCAACACCGGAACCAGCACCTACACAGGCAACAGCGCCCACGTCGCGTGGCGCGCCCCCATGCTGGCGCTGCGCGGTGGCGCTGCGCAGTTTGTGTTCAATCGCAGCCAATTGCTAAGCCCTGCTTCAAACACCGCCAGCTGCCACATCGCAGCCGTGGTCAGCGACAGCGGGGATGCCAGCCGCGACCAGATCACCGCCAGCGTCATGCAGCAACTCGCCACCCAATGGCCACAAGCGCAATGGGTCTGGACGCAAACCGTTGTCGAAAAACGCGCCTGCTTTGCCTGCACGCCTCAGGCCGCACGCCCAGTCATGGGGGTGGCGCCAGGCTTGTGGGCGTGTGGCGACTACGTGTTTGGCCCCTACCCCTCAACGCTAGAGGGTGCGGTGCGCAGCGCACAAGCAGTGGTGAGCGCCATCGCCCGCCCCGGCACTACACAACAGGCATAAAAAAACCTGCCCATGCGCAAGCACCAGCAGGTTTGAATGCGCGCGGGCTGTCGCACCCGCGCGTCATGATTGAAGGGCGGACTTAAGTCACAGAAATAGCGTCTTCTTGCGGTGGCACCATGGCACCAATGATGTCGCTCATGCTGATCACGCCCAGCAACTTGCCTTTGGCACTGACCACGTTCGCGGACTCTTTGCCTTCGGCGCTCAAGAGACGTGCGGCCTCTTCAATCACCAAACTAGAGTCCACTTGCGGGCCATCTACCGCAGGGCCGGGCTGCATCAATGTCTTGCAACGGATGACCCGTCCACGGTTGACATCGCGCACAAAGCTGCTGATGTAGTCGTCTGCCGGCTTGAGCACAATTTGCTGCGCCGTACCTTGTTGCACCACTTCGCCGTCGCGCAAAATGGCCACCTGATCGCCCAAGCGCAAAGCCTCGTCCAAGTCGTGCGTGATGAACACAATCGTCTTGCCCAGTTCTTGTTGCAAGTCCAACAACACCGACTGCATGTCCGTGCGAATCAATGGGTCTAAAGCCGAGAAGGCCTCGTCCATGAGCAGTACAGGCGCGTCGTTGGTGAGTGCGCGCGCCAGGCCCACACGCTGCTGCATACCGCCAGAGAGTTGGTTGGGGTAGCTGTCTTCGTAGCCTGCCAAACCCACGCGTTCAATCCAACGCAGGGCTTCCAAGCGGCGCTTTTTGCGCGATTCGCCCTTGATCTCTAAACCAAACTCGGTATTTTCAAGCACCGTGTAATGAGGCATGAGTGCAAACTTTTGAAACACCATGGCGGTTTGCGCGCGGCGGAACTCGCGCAACTGCGCATCGTTCATCTTCACCACGTCTTGGTTGCCCACAAACAACTCACCGGCGGTGGGGTCAATCAAACGATTGATGTGGCGAATGAGCGTGCTCTTGCCCGAGCCCGACAATCCCATGACCACTTGAATGCCACCGGGCTTCATGGAGATGTTGATGTCTTTCAACCCGAGGACGTGGCCGTGGCTGTCGCGCAGCTCTTCCTTGGTCATGCCGCCTTTGACATCGTCTAAAAATTTTTCTGGCGTAGGGCCAAAAATTTTGTACAAGCCCTTGATTTCAATACCAACGGACGGGGCGTTCTCAGTCTGTTGGCTTGTATTGGTTTGATCAACCATGGACAACCTCCAAATGGCGTTGCAAGCGCTTGCCGTAGGCCTGCGATGCGCGGTCAAAAATAATTGCGATACCCACAATGGCCAAGCCATTGAAGATGCCTAAGGTGAAGTACTGGTTGGCAATGGCTTTGAGCACAGGCTGGCCCAAGCCTTGCACGCCAATCATGGATGCAACCACAACCATGGCCAAGGACATCATGATGGTTTGGTTGACACCGGCCATGATGGTGGGCAGCGCCAACGGCAGCTGCACCTTGGTCATTTTTTGCCACACCGAAGTGCCAAATGCCTCTGACGCCTCCAACACATCAGCAGGCACCAATCGGATACCCAAATTGGTGAAGCGGATCACCGGGGGGATGGCGTAAATCACCACGGCCAGCAAGCCCGGCACCTTACCAATACCCAGCAACATCACCACCGGAATCAAGTACACAAAACTGGGCATGGTTTGCATGATGTCCAGCGTGGGATTGATGACCTTTTGCAAGCGGTCGAAGCGGCTCATGAGAATGCCTATAGGCAAACCAAGCACCAAGGCTACCAAGGTAGACACGAAAATCATGGACACCGTTTTCATGGTGTCTTCCCACATGCCAAAGTAGCCAATGAGCAGCAAGGTCACAACCGTGCCGATGAAGATTTTCATAGACCGTGAGGCCAGCCAGGCCAAGCCGGCGATACCCAAAATGACCAGTGGCCATGGTGAGTCTGTGAGCAAGCGCTCGGAAAAAATCAAAAACTCTTTGAGCGGGTCAAACAAGCGCTCGAGCAATTCACCGTGTTCACGGGTGAAGTCTCTAAAACTAGAGTCAATGCCTTTTTTCAAGGCTCGCAGGGCTTCGGCGCCCATTTCCGGGAACGTATAAAACCAATCCATTATTTTTCTCCTGAAACAAAAAACGCCTGCATAACAACATGCAGGCGTAGCGGCTGCCCACGCACTTGGGCAGCGTCAGAAGCAACTTACAAGGCTGCCTTGATCTTCTCAGCAGCGGCTGGGCTCACCCATGTGGTCCACATGGCTTCGTTGGTCTTCAAGAAGTGCGCAGCACCGTCTTCACCGGTTGCTTGGTTGTCAGACATCCAGGCCAGCAAACCGTTCACAGTGTTGTTATCCCACTGGCGATTCGCCAAGTAGTTGTAGGCACCGCCGCCCTCTTGCTTGAAGCGGTCGGTTACAACGGTAAACACGTCGGCTTTGGGCCATGCGTTCATTTTGGGATTCGCGCAATCCAATTTGGTGTTGCAGCTGTCCCATGCGGCTTTGTCGTGTGCAACGCCCGTATCCAAGCGAACCATTTCGTACTTGCCAAGAATAGATGTTGGTGCCCAGTAGTAACCCAGCCAGCCTTGCTTGCGCTCGTAAGCTTTGGCGATAGAGCCGTCTAAGCCAGCAGCCGATCCGGTATCCACCAAAGTGAAGCCCTTGTCTGCAGCACCCCATGCCTTAAAGGCATTGCCGGTTGTGATCTGGCAGCTCCAGCCCGCAGGACAGTTGTGCACCGCACCCTTGGTATCGTCTTCAGGCGCGGGGAAAAGCTCTGGGTGCTTCAGTGCATCCGCAATGGTCTTGATACTAGGATTGGCGTCGGCCAAGTACTTGGGAATCCACCAGCCTTCAACACCGCC
>JANREF010000205.1 GCA_030726195.1 Burkholderiaceae bacterium
GTACGGCATCGCGCTTATGACGACACAACGACCCAGACGCACATGCACAACGCCTGCGTCGTTCTCCGCAGCAAACAGCCCCATCAAAACACCATACGCTCGCGTTGCCTAACAGCAGCTAAGGGCAGACATTGCAGGTGCACGCGCGAGTGCACCTGCAACGGGGCCGCGCGATGTCACGCTGTGTGATGCGCAGCTGAAGCGGTGTGATGTTTCATCCGCCCGTGTGATGTTTCATCCAGCCTCGTGGTGCTCAAAGGCACCAATGTGTTGTGCAATCACAGCTGTTGCGTGGCTGTCACATCAATGCGATGCGCCATCACACCAGTGTGATGCGCACATCCACCGACATGGCCTCTTCGCCACCACCCACGCGCATGCCTTTGCTGGGTGCGCATGAGGCATAGTCGCTGCCAATGGCGAGGCGCACATATTGGTCAGTCGTGAGACAGGCTTGCGTGATGTCCACGCTCAACCACTGCGCGTCTAAGCTGTTGGGGTCTACAGCCAGGCACACGTCTACCCAGGCGTGGCTGGCCAACTCGGGTTGGTTGGGTGCGTACAGGTAGCCACTCACATAGCGTGCGGGCCAACCCAAGCCCCGGCAGGCCGCCAGCATGGTGTGCGCTTGGTCTTGGCACACGCCCGCACCCCAATCAAACGCCTCTAGGGCGTGCGTTTGCACATCGGTGCGGCCTTGGCTGTATTGCACTTTGTTGGACACCGCTGTGGCCAACTGCAGGGCGCGCGCTTGGCTCACCGCCACAGGTTGGCCTGCGGCCACGCCTACAACGTCGCGCGCCCACTGCGTGATGCGCGGCTCCACGGTCGACAACTTACCCGAGCGCAGATAAAACGCAGGATGCACCCACGGCAGCGGGCTGTCAGCCGCATCGCCGCTGCCCAAGGTGCTGTCGGCAGTGCCCGTGCGCGCGACGGCACCTGAACCAGCACCTGCACCTGCACCAGATGCAGAGGCGGATGTATAGACCGGCCCCGCCTCCACCCAGCCACTCACATCCATGGTCTGCACAACGCCCGTGGCCGTGAGCGTGAGCTCTTGCGTGTGGCCGTCAAAAGTGAAGTGCCCCGTCAAGTTGCCCAAGCCGTCTTGTGTGACCTGCACAGGCGCAGGCGCGCGCACATGCCACGACTGCACCGCCTGCGTGGGCCCGTTGCTGGGCCACAAATACAGCTGCTGCACCGCTCGGCTCAAAGCCTCGGTGTAGCGGTAACGCGTGGTGTGTTCTATGGAAAGACGCATGAAGCAATGTACCGGTGTAGCCCTATGCCGCAGGCAACAAAAAGTCGCGGCTGATGCGCGAGCCCAAGTCGTTGATGCGGTCTAAGAAGTTGGTGAGGTAGGCGTGCAAACCCATGGCCATGAGTTCGCCAATATCGGCATAAGCCAGCTCGGCGCGCAGCTTGCCTGCATGACGCATGGTCTCGCTGGTGGCATCTGTGGCCACGGCTTGCAGGTTGACGCAAATACCGTTCAGGCTGGCGTGCAGGCTGCGCGGCATATCGGGGCGCAGCAGCAGCAGTTCGGCCACGCGTTCGGGCTTGATCACATCGCGGTAGACCTTGCGATAAATCTCAAAGCCCGACACGCTGCGCAAAATGGCGCTCCAGTAGTAATAGTCGGTGGCCGTGCTGGGCAGCTCGCCCGCCTTGCCCGCACGCCCAGGCCGAATGGCTTGGCGCGCATAGTGCGACGTCATGCTGGCGTGATCGGTGTCGCTGTGAAACTTCACATCGATCAGGCGCGCGGTGTTGTCAGCCCGCTCCAAAAACGTGCCCATGCGCACAAAGTTGTAGGCCTCGTCTTGCAGCATGGTGCCAATGGCCACACCGCGCGACAAATGGGAGCGAAACTTCACCCACTCAAAGAACTGTCCCGGATCTGCCTCGTAGGCCTTGGTCTTGAGCATCTCTTGCAACTCCAGCCACGTTTGGTTTTGCGTCTCCCACACCTCGGTGGTCAGTGCGCCGCGCACCGCCCGTGCGTTGTCACGCGCCGCACGCAGGCACGACGCAATACTCGACGGGTTGCGCTCATCGGCCACCATGAACGCCGTGACCTCGCGCGCACTCACGCCGGCGTGGCTTTGTTGGTACAAGGCGTCCAGCTCAGAGATGGTGAGCAAACCACGCCAAGCCGAATCGGCCGCTTGTGCGCTTTGCGGCAACAAAGCCATTTCCACGTTCACATCCAACATGCGTGCAGTGTTTTCAGCGCGCTCGGTGTAACGAGACATCCAAAATAAATGGTCAGCGGTTCGGGACAACATATGCGGTAAACCTATCCAAAATCCAAAAACTAGTCTTCAAGAACCCAGGTGTCTTTGGTGCCCCCGCCTTGCGACGAGTTCACCACCAACGAGCCTTCCTTCAGCGCGACCCGCGTGAGGCCACCAGCCACCATTTGCGTTTGCGCACCGCACAACACAAAGGGGCGCAAGTCGATGTGGCGTGGTGCCACACCCTGCTCTACAAAAGTCGGGCTGGTCGACAAGCTCAGCGTGGGCTGCGCAATGTAGCCGCTGGGATTGGCCTGCACCGCCGCTTTAAAGTCGGCAATTTCAGCCTTGCTGGCGGTTGGCCCAATCAACATGCCGTAGCCGCCTGCGCCGTGCACTTGCTTGACCACCAGCTCGTGCATGTTGGCCAACATGTAGCTCAGCTCGCCGGGGTCGCGCCCCATGTACGTGGGCACGTTGTGCAATATGGGTTGCTCGCCCAGATAAAACTCAATCATCTTGGGCACGTAGGGGTAGATGGACTTGTCGTCTGCCACACCTGTGCCCATGGCATTGCAAATCGCCACGTTGCCTGCGCGGTACACAGCCATCAAGCCCGCACAACCCAGGGTGGAGTTGGGCCTAAACACCATGGGGTCTAGGTAGTCGTCGTCCACGCGGCGGTAAATCACATCCACGCGTTTGGGCCCGCGCGTGGTGCGCATGTACACAAAGCTGTCTTTTACAAACAAGTCTTGGCCTTGCACCAACTCCACGCCCATTTGCTGCGCCAAAAACGCATGCTCAAAGTACGCGCTGTTGTACATGCCCGGCGTGAGCACCACCACGGTGGGGTCTTCGTTGGCGCTGGGGGCCATAGAGCGCAAGGTCTCCAGCAACACGTCGGGGTAATGCGCCACCGGTGCGACCTTGTGCGCGCTGAACAAGCTGGGGAACAAGCGCATGCTCATTTTGCGGTTTTCGAGCATGTAGCTCACACCGCTGGGCACACGCAAGTTGTCTTCCAGCACGTAGTAGGTGCCTTGGCCGCTGGCGTCGCGCGCGCGCACCATGTCTACGCCACTGATGTGCGAGTAAATATTGCCCGGCACTTTCACACCCAGCATCTCGGGCCTGAACTGCGCGTTTTGAAAGATTTGATCGGCCGGCACCAAGCCTGCTTTCACAATGTCTTGCTGGTGGTAAACGTCGTGCAAAAAACGGTTCAGTGCGTCCACACGC
Source organism: Burkholderiaceae bacterium (assembly GCA_030726195.1). Lineage (GTDB taxonomy): Bacteria > Pseudomonadota > Gammaproteobacteria > Burkholderiales > Burkholderiaceae_C > RS62. The sequence goes on from JANREF010000205.1 coordinate 3,483, forward strand.
TGCGCCAAACCGCGCTCCATGACTTGCCACTCAGACGCCGGAATGATGCGCGGAATCACATCAAACGGAATGAGCCGCTCGGTGCCCGCGTCGGTCGCGTCTTGCTCGCCATACACCGCAAACGTGATGCCCACCCTGTGAAAAATAGTTTCCGCCTCTTCGCGGCGCTGTTGCATGAGCGCATGGGGCTGCTGCGCCAACCACTGCTCGTAGCGCTTGTAGTGTTCGCGCACGTCGCCGTTGGCGTGGCGCATTTCATCAAATCCACTGTTCATAACGCTCACTTGAGTTGACGACTTGCGGCCCTCGTAAGGCCATAAGCGATTGAAAACATGTACAAGAAACCCCAGTCAACCCAGTATAGGTGGGGCGCCTGCACCGCCCAGGCGGTTCAGACCCCTGCATTTCAAACACTTGGGCTGCTGTTTGAAGCTTGTCGGCTTGGTTACCAGCTTGCGTCTTTTAGCTTTTGGCTTTGATTGGCGACCGACTTCCACTGACCTGCCCCCCGCTACCTCCCCTTGCAAGTTACGCACCATGTTTGAACATTGCGGCGCAATCGTGCAACAAAGGCCCGCACAGCCGTATCGCCAACACCCAGCAAAGAGGCAGCAACTGCGCATTAAAAGTCCGTAAAACCGCTTTTAAGGTCGGTGCTGCCAGTGCTTGGGCCACGCCTCGCGCTCGCAGTGCAAGTGTTGGGCATCGGCACTGCGCCACAAGGCTGCACCACAATGGGCTGTATCCCGCCACTGCATGCGCCACAGTGGTGCAAGCCTTTGCAGGCGCTGCACCACTTCGGCGCTGGGGTGTCCGTAAGGGTTGGCATAGCCCGCCTGCGCCACCACCCAGTCCGGGCGAACAAATCGCAACCACGCCTCGCTGCTCGACGTCGCCGAGCCATGGTGCCCCGCCACCAGCACCACCACCGGGTCCCGCCCCATCAACCCCGTGACCTTGGGCTCGCGCGCAGCCAAGCGCTGGGCAATGGCCGCCTCCTGCGCCTTACCCACATCGCCCATCAGCCACAGCACGCCGTGTGCATTGGATACCCGCAGCACGCAGGACTGTGCGTTGCGCAGGCGCACCGCTGGGCTGGGCCAGCCATTGGCAGCCAGTACGCTGGCATCGGGGCTCATCCACTCAAACCACACACCATCCCACTGCCATGCATGCGGTGCCACACACGGCCAGTAGTTGCGCACGTGTGTGGCACTGAGCTCCAGCAACTTGGTCTCATTGGCGTTAGGC
>JANREF010000206.1 GCA_030726195.1 Burkholderiaceae bacterium
CGCCGATACCGCCAAACGAAAACACCACATCACCGCTGGCAGCCATGTGGGCAATGGTGGCGGTGATGCGCTGCGGGTCATCACCCACATAGTTGGCATACGCCAAGTCCAGCCCACGCGCACCCAGCAAGGCAATGAGCTGGCTCAGGTGTTTGTCAGCGCGTTTGCCAGACAGGATTTCATCGCCCACGATGAGGGCTGCAAAAGTTGGTTTCATTGGAGTGTGATTCAGGTGGTAGCAAAGGGGGGCGGCACGCAGCCGCCTATTGACGTCGCTGCAGTGCTTGCGATGTTTGCGATGTTTGCGACTCGCTCGGGCTTTGCAAGTCGGCCACATCTTGCACGTCGACGACCGCATCAAAGCCTGTCCCGCTTGGCTGGCTTGGCACAACTGGATCGGCGCCGGTGTAGGTGTGCGCACTGCCCTGTCCGCTGTCGCGGCGCAAGGCCTCGAGCGCGCCTAGTGCGTAATGCGCAAACCACAGCGATGAGAAGGCAAACACCAAGGTGTAGACCCAAATGGCCAGCGGCACCAACAAGGGAGCCAACGCAATGAACATCGCACCAGACGCCCACAGCAAACTGGGGGCCGCGCCCAAGTAACCACTGACCACACCAATGGCGAGCAGCGGCAAACGGTGACGCTCAAAAATAAGCTCTCGCTCGGCCTTGGTCGCATGCTCGGCGAGCGCATCAAAGGTGAAGACGCGGTAGGTCAACCAGCCCCAAATGAGCGGCGGCACCACCAGCACCAAGGGCGGAATAAACCACAGCGGGATGGACACGAACAGCGCAATGATGGCCAACAACGTCGAGCCAACCGACCACAACACGCTGCCCACAAAAGAGCCGCCTTTGAATTTTTGCAAGTGTGCGAATCGGCGCTTGGTCACCAAAGCCACCATGGCGGGCGTCATGAAGACCGCCACCAGCAGCAAGGCCGTCACGACAATAACGGGCGTTGCAACAAACAACACAATCATGGGCGCGACCACCGAGCGCAAACTGGCCCAACCCACGCTGTCCAGCCAATTGAGCAGGCTTTGCGTCAGCTCGGTGGCTTGTAGCCAAGCGGACAGACCAGCAACCGCACTCTCCCAATACATGTAGCCCAAACCAAACGCAGCCACCACCATGATGGCCAACGGCAAAAACGACAGGCCTATGACGCGCGGAAAGAGGCAGTACGAGAGTGCCCGTCCAAATGAGTTCAACATCAAATTCATGGCCTAAGAATACAACGAATGCATGACGTTTAGACGTAAAAAAACCCACAACCTATTCGGGTTGTGGGTCCGTCTTGCGCTCAACGCCCACAACGCTGGGCCAGGGCTTTGAGTGGTGTGGGCTTAGCCCCGCAAATTAACGACGTGCGCGCGCAGGTGCTGCTGGACGACGCTCACCGCCATGCCCGGCAAAGCTGCGACCTTCGGGACGTGGGCTGCGCTCAAAGCGACCTTCACCGCGTGCATCACCACGGCCTTCAGGACGTGCATCACCGCGACGGGCGTCGCCATGACGTGGGCCACCACGGAACTCACCGCGTGGCTCAAAGCGTGACTCTGGACGTGATTCGGGGCGCGACTCTGAACGCGCATCAAAGCGTGGGTCAAAGCGATTGTCGCCACGTGTATCAGGACGTGCACGGTCATCACCGCGTGGTGCAAAACTGTCACCACGTGGCGCGCCACGGAACTCGCCAGCAGGCTTGAAACCGTCACGGCTGCCACGTGGGCCGCCAAAACCGCCACCGCCGCCGCCGCGACGGTCGTCACCACGACCGGCAAAGCTGGGACGGTTGCCACCAAAGCTTGGTGCACCACCGTCACGTGGACGACCGCGGCCAGCGAAACCGCCACCACCACCGCCACCGTTGGCACGGCGCTCACCGCTGCCAAAGCTAGGACGACGGCTTGGCTCCATGCCGTCAACGGTGTGCTCTTTAAAGCGTGAACGTGTGAACGACTCAATGGCGTAAATGCGACGCTGGTCACGGAACTCGGCCAAAGTGATGGCCAAGCCTTCGCGACCGGCACGGCCCGTGCGGCCAATGCGGTGAGTGTAATCTTCCGCCTTCATAGGCAAGCCGTAGTTGAACACGTGGGTGATGGTGGGCACGTCGATGCCGCGAGCGGCCACGTCGGTTGCCACCAACACTTGGACTTCACCACCGCGCAGAGCTTGCAAGCGGCGGTTGCGAACAGACTGGCTCAAAGCACCGTGCAATGCAACGGCTGAGAAGCCGTCTTGCTGCAAATCTTCGGCCAATGAGTCGCACTCCACCTGGGTGCTGGCAAACACAATGGCTTGCTTGATGGAGGTGTCGCGCAAGAAATGGTCCAACAACTGGCGCTTGTGGTGCGAATGGTCAGCCCAGTACAAGCGTTGCTCAATGTTCACGTGCTGCTGCTCTGGTGTGGCCAACTCGATACGCTCGGTCTTGCGCATCACGCGCATGGCCAACTGTTGCACGCGAGGTGCAAAAGTGGCGCTGAACATCATGGTTTGATCGCGCTTGGCGGTCAGGTCGTGCACTTCGGCCAGGTCTTCGGCAAAGCCCAAGTCAAGCATGCGGTCGGCTTCGTCCACCACCAAGTACTGCACTTTGTCCAAACGAATTTGGCCAGAGCGCTGCAAGTCCAACAAGCGACCAGGTGTTGCCACCACGATGTTGGCATTGCGCAAGCCTGCCAACTGGTGAATGTAGGACGTGCCGCCCACAACGCTTGCAACGCGCAAACCGCGGCAATGCGCCACCAAGTCAATGGCGTCGGTTGCTACTTGTTGTGCCAGCTCACGGGTGGGGCACAGAATCAAAGCACCGGGTGTGGCGGGGTCAAAGCTGCGTGGCTTTTTGCTGTCTTTATCTTTGTCTTTGGCTTTGGGCTTGTCACCTTCGACCAGCAATTCGGCACTGGCCTCGCCGCCATCTGCCAGCGCAGCTTCACGTGCAATCTTTTCGGATTCAGCACGTGCAGTTTCAATGGCACGCTCGGCGTGCTGCTGACCCAAAATGGTGTGCAACACAGGCAACAAAAATGCGGCGGTCTTGCCGCTGCCGGTTTGGCTAGACACCAGCAGGTCGGTGAATTCGCCAGCTTCGCGGTTGAGCGAGCGTGGGATAGCGGCCAACTGAACGCTGGTGGGCTGGGTAAAGCCGAGATCGGCAACCGCTTGCACCAACTCCGTGGCCAGGCCCAAGTCTGAAAAGGCTTGTGCGTTGGCGATGTCTACCAAATCGCGCTTGGGTGCTTTGGGTGTGAAATCACGCGGTGCGCGTGAGAAACGTGGCTTACCGCCCGAGCGGGGTGGGCGATTAGAGAATTCTTTCATGACTGACTTCCTGCGCGTTAATAGGTGCGCATAACGAACGAATTCGTCACACACAAACGCAGGCGTCTCACAGCCAAAGTGTGCAACCAATGTGGTTCTAGTTGGTAAAACACCAACACCCAAACCAAAAAGGTCGACACAACTGAAATTTGTCAGCGCGGCGCTGTGCAATACAAGCGCGGCAACAAACCAGACGTACAGAACAAGTGGCCGAACAACATAGAGATGTCTGCATTGAGTAGCAAGGCGCTGGTGTGCGTCTTACCTGCAAACATCAGTCGGCCAAGGCGTGAGGCTGATGAGCAATTCCCGCCGCTAAGTCGCACGTTTTGCAAGCTGTTGCAAATGACCTCTGCGGGAAAACCCTATTATTGCACAGGCTTAGCCGTTCACGCAAGCGCTGCTGTGTAAATGTGTCTGGTGTTGTTTGCCCGCACAACACGACGCAACGCAGCACGGCACTAGCCTGCACTGTTGTACTGCGTCGCTGTGTTCTACGTTGCTCTCATCGACGAGCGGTCCGAGCCGGCTGAAACGTCGGTCTGAGTGGGCGGTACGTCTGCGCGGACTGACGCACAAGTGCTGGGTGTAAGTATCAAGTGACGCTGGGAGCTGACGTACTGTACACGCCGTCATCGCATCAGCTGCTCGAGCCGCCCTCGCCAGCTTGCACGTCAGTGGCCTGCATGCGCAAGAAGTGCGTGCGGTAGTGCACCAGCTCATCAATTGACTCGTGAACGTCTGCCAATGCCGTGTGGGCTTGCTGTTTTTTAAAGCTCTTGTACACCTCTGGGCGCCAGCGGCGTGACAACTCTTTGAGCGTGCTCACGTCCAAGCAACGGTAGTGAAAGTAAGCCTCAAACTTGGGCATGTACTTCACCAAAAAACGCCTGTCTTGGCTGATGGTGTTGCCGCACATGGGCGACGCCTGTTTGGGAACGTATTTTTTAATGAAGGCCAACAACGCGTCACTGGCCTGATCCTCTGTAACGGTGCTGGCTTTGACTTTGTCTATCAAGCCGCTTTTGCCGTGGGTGCCTTTATTCCATGCATCCATCGCGTTGAGTACGGCATCGTCTTGGTGGATCACAAACACAGGGCTTTCAACACGCACCGACAAATCGGCGTTGGTGACCACCACTGCAATTTCGAGCAAGCGCTCTTTTTCCGGGTCTAAGCCACTCATTTCGCAGTCCAGCCACACCAAGTTTTGATCGCTTTTTGCAAGCGCAGGTGTGGCCGGTTTAGGGGTAACAGCAGGTGTTTGTGCGGGTGTTGTCATGCGCATATTGTCACTCAGGCAAAACTGCCACAATGGCAGTGTTTGAAAATTCACCTGCCCCACTGCGCTGGGGCCTCACGACCTTGACCGATTACTCCTTATTGCTTTCCATAGGTTT
>JANREF010000207.1 GCA_030726195.1 Burkholderiaceae bacterium
GTTCTTAACGGGTTGCTTGGCCGCGGTTTTCCAGCCTCTGGCCTTCCAACCTTTGACCCATTCCGTGATGCCTTTGCGCACGTATTCGCTGTCCAAATAGAGCGTGACTTTGCAGGGGCGCTTTAAAGCGCGCAGCGCCTCAATCACCGCAGTCATCTCCATGCGGTTGTTGGTGGTGTTGGCCTCGCCGCCAAACAATTCCTTCTCTGTGCCTGCGCTTTTAAAAAATACGCCCCAGCCGCCAGGGCCTGGATTGCCCTTGCAGGCGCCGTCTGTGTATATGGTGACTTCGTTCATGGGACAGGATTGTCGTTGATTACGAGTGGGCACTGTGTCGTGCGGCATTGCGCCGAGTCGCGCCACCCCGCCAGCGCTGGCTGTTGTGCTCGCGCCCTAGTCCTGCTCGCGGTTCATGGCGCTGGCAGGCTGCTTGACCGCTGCGCGACCGCGCACACGCTTGCGCACCCACGGCGGCCCCATGAGACGCATGCCGCGAACCCGTTTCACGGCGACCAACACGTACACGCTGCCAGCCACCGGCCACAGCTTCTGTCCCCACGCGTCTAGCCCTGACCAGCGCTGTGCCCACTTGGTGGACGCCACACCGGGGCGGTACATGCCCATGTTGACCATGCGCACCTCAAAACCCAGGAGCTTGAGCCAGTCGCGCAAGCGCCACACGCCAATCCAATGCTTGGCCGCCACGTCAAACGGCGACGCCTGCACCCCACGCTGAATACCCAAGCGCTGCGCCCAGTCGAATCGGCGCTGCCTCAAGGCCCACAAGCTAAAGGGGTTCAAACCTGCAATCACCACATGCCCCTCGGGCATGAGCACACGGGCCACCTCGCGCAGGGTCTCGTGAGGCGCACCAGCGCGCTCCAGCGTGTGTGGCATCAACACCAAATCCAAGCTGGACGACTCAAAGGGCAAGGCGTGGCTGTCGCAGTCCACATCGATGGGGCGCGGCGCATGCCCCGGTTCGGCAGCGCTCAAACTGCGCCAATCGGCACCGTAGCTGTCCACATCGGCCAGCCACTGATGTGGCATGCGGTTGGCCCGCAAGCCATCCAACTCCGGCATACCCAGCTGTATGGCGTGATAACCGAACACATCAGCAACAGCCCTATCGGTCTGCTCGCCCAGCCACTCCAGCCAGCACTGCCTTAAAAATTCGTGAGATTGATCGTACAAATTAACACCACCGAAGCGAACAAACCAATGCGCCACACACACCTACTGATTTTTTCTGTGGGTGCTTGCAGGCGATGATCGCGTCTAAAACCATACATAAAAATACACATAAAACCATCATCAACCCATGCATGAAACCATGCATCAGAGCCGTGGATAAACGCGTTCATATGCTGCAACACGGTACCCATGCGTACACTCAGGCCCAGCGCAGGAACAAACCCTATTGTGTGGTCAACAAACACAATGCGCTATAAAACACCACAGCTATGCCCCTACCTACACACATGACTTTACTGCCCATCCCCGCCTTCAACGACAACTACCTTTGGCTGCTGCACGACGGCACCCATGCGTTGGTGGTCGACCCCGGGCAGCCTCAGGTCGTACAAGACGCCTTGCTGGCACATGGTTTATCGCTCACAGGCATAGTGGTCACGCACCACCACTGGGACCACACCGGTGGCGTGGCCGAGCTGCAGCAGCACTGGGACTGCGAGGTGTATCACCCCCGCTCAGACCCCATGCCCTTTTTAGATGCCATCCCACCCGCGAAGCGCCACGCCGTGGCCGGCGGTGACAGGGTACACCTGTTGGGCCTGAGCTTGAGTGTGATCGACGTGCCGGGCCACACAGCCGGACATATCGCCTACGTTGGCCACGCGCGGCCTGGTGTGGGCAACGTGCTGTTTTGCGGTGACACGCTGTTTGCCGCAGGCTGTGGACGCTTATTTGAAGGCACGCCGGCACAAATGCGCGACTCCCTCAACCGCCTGGGCGCATTACCCGCAGACACCCTGGTGTGCTGCGCCCATGAATACACCATGGCCAACCTCCAGTTCGCACTCGCCGTGGACCCCAAAAACGCGGCGTTAGTGCGTTACAGTGAGAGGGCTGCCGCGTTGCGTGCCGAGGGCTTGCCCACGGTGCCCACGCGCCTGAGTGATGAACGCGCCATCAACCCGTTTTTGCGGGTCGACCAAGCCGATATCGTGCGTCAGGTGATGGCCCAATTTCCGAAAACACCTGCGCAGGCCGATGCCATCTTTGGTGCCCTGCGCGAGTGGAAAAACAATTTTTAAATATCGCATGCTGATGTCCCGATACCGCCGCCTGAGTTTGGCGCTGCTCTCCTGTACGGCCTTGCTTGCCAGCGGCTGCGCCAACTTGGCCACCACCGCAGCAACCTACAAGCCTGCGCCTGTGTACAGTGGCACGCCTGTCATACCCAAAGGCCCACTCAGCCAACTCGACACCGCGCAGACCACACAAAAAGTGCCGGTAGCGGCCACGCAGCCACCCAAAGACATGTGGGAGCGCATCCGCCGCGGCTTCGCCATGCCTGACGTCGCGGGCAAAGACGTGGACTCGCGCATCGACTGGTACGCCAGCCGCCCCGACTACATCGAGCGCATGTCCGAGCGCTCCAGCCGTTACATTTTTTACATTGTTGACGAGCTAGAGCGCAGGCGCATGCCCTCGGAGTTGGCGCTGTTACCTTTCATCGAAAGCGCCTTTAATCCACAGGCCGTGTCGCGCGCCAAAGCTGCAGGTATGTGGCAATTCATGCCTGCAACCGGACGCTCGTTCGACTTGCGCCAAAACAGCTTTCGCGACGACAGACGCGACGTGGTGGCGTCCACCAATGCTGCGCTCGACTACCTTGAGAGCCTGCACCAGCAGTTTGGCGACTGGCACCTGGCCCTGGCCGCCTACAACTGGGGCCAAGGCAACGTGCGCCGCGCGATTGCGCGCAACAAAGCCGCAGGCAAAGGCACAGGCTATCTCGATCTGAGAATGCCGGCAGAAACCCGCATGTACGTGCCCAAGCTGCAGGCAGTCAAAAACATTGTGGGCAACCCCAGCGTCCACAGCGTGACCTTGCCCAGCATTCCCAACCACCCGTTTTTTGATGTGGTGACGCTGGACAAAGACATCGATGTCGCGCTGGCAGCCGAGTTTGCTGGCGTGAGCGAGGCCGACTTCCGCACCCTGAACCCCTCGCTCAAACACCCTGTCATATTGGCCAACGGCACGCCCACCGTCTTGCTGCCATGGGACAACGCCGCGGACTTCAAGCTCAAACTAAAGGCACACCCTGGCCCCTTGGCAACGTGGACCGCCTATGTGGTGAAAAACAACGTCAAGCCGCGAGACTTGGCCAAGTTTGTGGGCATGTCCGAGTCTGAGCTGCGCCGCGTGAACAATATTCCGCCGCGCATGTTGGTGCGCAAAGGCTCCACGGTGTTGGTCAAACGCTCCACCAACAAAACGGCCAACGTTACCGAATACGTGGCTGACAACGCGCAGCTGGCGCTGGCGCCCGAGTTCAGCAAACTCAAAATTCGCGTCAAACCGGGCGACACCCTGTCTGGCTTGGCCGCCAAGTACGGTGTATCTGTCAATGCCCTGGCGCAGTGGAACAACTTGAAGGGCAAGCACCACATCCGCGTGGGCCAACGCCTGATCGTGCAGTTGCGCTAACGTCTATCCGACTGGCTGGGCGCTAGCGTCTGGCCAGTAATGAATGGGCAATGGTGCCCAAATCCACATACTCCAGCTCGCTGCCCACCGGCACGCCACGCGACAGGCGCGTCACGCGAGCGGGCAGGTCTTTCATGGCCTGTGCAATCACGTGCGCCGTCGCCTCGCCCTCAGCGGTAAAGTTGGTCGCCAAAATCACCTCGGCAATGGGCACAAGCGTGTGCGCTGGCAGCGCCTCGTTGACCGTGTCGGAATGCTCTGGACTGACGCGGTCAAACAAACGGCGCAAGCCGATTTCTTTGGGTCCCACGCCATCCAGCGGGCTCAGTCGCCCCATGAGTACAAAATACAAGCCCTTGAAAGCGCCAGTACGCTCAACCGCAGCCTGGTCGGCCGGTGTTTCCACAACACACAGCTGGGTCGCATCGCGTGAACTGTCGGCGCACGTACTGCACACCACCTCTTCGGTGAGGGTGTAGCAGCAGGCACAGTGGCGTATGCGTGCCGCAGCCTCTTCCCATGCGCGCGCGATGTGGCGTGCACCCTCCACGTCTTGCTGCATGAGGTGAAAAGCCATGCGCGATGCCGACTTGGCACCCACACCCGGCAAGCGTTGCAAGGCGAGTGTGAGCTGATCTAAAGCGCCATTGGGCTGTGCCACGCTCAACCTTAAAAGGGCAACTTCATGCCACCCATACCGGGCATGCCTGCGGTGATTTTGCCCAGCTTGGCCTCTGAGGTGGCCTCGGCATTGCGCACCGCGTCGTTGAACGCAGCAGCAACCAAGTCCTCCAACATCTCTTTGTCGTCACCCATGACAGAGGCGTCAATTTCAACGCGGCGCACGTCGTTTTTGCAAGTCATGGTGATTTTCACCAAACCCGAGCCCGACTGGCCTTGCACCTCAATGTTGGCCAGCTCGGCATGCTCTGTTTTCAGGTTGTCTTGCATGGCGTTCGCT
>JANREF010000208.1 GCA_030726195.1 Burkholderiaceae bacterium
GCCAAGCGCCAGTTCAAGGTGGCGGGACGCAGCGGGATTGCCACCATCTTGGGACAACTCATCAACATGCGCGATGGCGGCTTTATCAGCGCCTACGACTTCCACATTGCCCGCGAAATCGCAACGGTCATGTGTGGCGGCGATGTGGATGCGGGCACCTTGGTCAGCGAGGAATACCTCATGACCTTGGAGCGACGCGCGTTTGGCGCGTTGCTGGCCAACCCCAAAACGCAAGAGCGCATCATGGGCATGCTGTCTACCGGCAAGCCCCTGCGCAACTAATGGACGCTAAAGCAAAGACAACAACACCATGAAACAACTACAAGACGCCTACATTGTTGCGGCCACCCGCACACCCATTGGCCGCTCGCACAAGGGTTATTTCAAGCACACGCGTCCAGACGACTTGCTGGCCCATGTGTTGCGCGAGGTCGTCGCGCAAGCCCCGGGTCTAGATCCCAACGCCATTGAAGATGTCATCGCCGGCTGCGCCATCCCCGAGGCCCAACAAGGCCTAAACGTGGCACGCGTGGCCACCGTATTGGCTGGCTTGCCCAAGTCGGTGGGCGGCATCACGGTCAACCGCTTTTGCGCATCCGGCTTGAGTGCGGTGCAAATGGCCGCCGACCGCATACGCGTGGGCGAAGCCGACGTGATGATCGCCGCAGGCGTGGAAAGCATGAGCATGGTGCCCATGATGGGCAACAGCCCGTCGCTGTCGCCCAGCGTGTTTGGCAACGTGGACAACGTCGACGACTACGGTATTGCCTACGGCATGGGTTTGACCGCTGAAAAAGTCGCTCAGCAATGGCAGATCAGCCGCCAAGCGCAAGATGCGTTTGCCTTGCAGTCACACCAGCGCGCCATCGCCGCCATGGCCGCAGGCGAGTTCAAAGATGAGATCACACCCGTGACCGTGCAGGACCGCCGTGTGAATTTGAACACGGCCAAGGTCAGCATCACCGAACGCGTGGTGGACATAGACGAAGGTGCGCGACCCGATACCAGTTTGGAGGGTCTGGCCAAGCTGCGCACTGTGTTTGCAGCACGCGGCAGCGTGACAGCGGGCAACAGCTCACAAACATCAGACGGCGCTGGTGCGCTACTCATCGTCAGCGAGGCTGCACTCAAGCGTTTTGGCCTCACGCCGTTGGCGCGTTTTGTGGGTTATGCCAGCCGCGGTGTGCCACCGCACATCATGGGTATTGGTCCCATTGCCGCCATCCCTGCTGCGCTCAAAGCTGCGGGTCTGCAGCAAGACGACATGGACTGGATAGAGCTCAATGAAGCCTTTGCCGCGCAGTCGCTGGCCGTGGTCAACACGCTGGGCCTAGATCCCGCCAAGGTGAACCCCATGGGCGGCGCGATTGCATTGGGTCACCCACTGGGTGCCACGGGTGCGATTCGCTCGGCAACGGTGATACATGCGTTACAGCGTCGACAGTTGAAGTACGGCATGGTCACCATGTGCGTTGGCATGGGCCAAGGCGCTGCCGGTATATTCGAGCGCGTCTAGAACGCCGCCTAGCCAACAACACGCCTAACAACACGCCAAATAACACGCAAAATAACAGGCCCAACAACAGGCCTGAGCACAACCCATTGGAGAAAAGCCATGTCAGATATTTTGATTGCCAACGAAGCGGGCGTGACCACGCTCACCATCAACCGCGTGGCGCGCAAGAACGCCATCACATCCGATATGTATGCGGCCATGGCCGATGCCATTGAGGCCGCCGTCAGCGATGCGGCCTGCCGCGTGATGTTGATTCAAGGCAGTGAAACCATTTTCAGCGCTGGCAATGACATTGAAGACTTTTTAAACAAGCCCCCAGCGGGTGCAGATGCACCTGTGTTTCGTTTCCTGAACGGTATTGCCAATTTCCCCAAGCCACTGCTGGCTTGCGTGTGCGGCCCCGCCGTCGGTATTGGCACGACCATGCTGCTGCATTGCGACTTGGTGTACGCCGGTGACAACGCGGCCTTCTCTACGCCGTTTGTGAACTTGGGCTTGTGTGCAGAGGGCGCGTCCAGCTTGCTCATGCCGCAAATGTTTGGTTACCACCGCGCGGCAGAGGCTTTGCTCATGGGCGAGCCGTTCATGGCCGAGGCTGCATTGGAGGTGGGATTGGTCAACCGTGTGGTGCCGCCTACAGAGGCTGCAGCTTACGCACAGGCACAAGCCCTCAAGTTGGCCAAAAAGCCACTGAGCTCACTGGTTGAAACCAAGCGTCTCATGAAAGCGCCTCAGCAAGCGCAAGTGATGCAAGTCATGCAAGCCGAAGGTGCCAGCTTTGGCCGCATGCTGCGCGAGCCCGCTGCCAAAGAAGCCTTCGGTGCCTTTATGGAAAAGCGCAAGCCTGACTTTTCTACGCTGTAAGCCTGTGCGTAGTGGGGGGGCCTGCGTGAAGCGTAACGTGTAATCCGCGGTGCGCACCACGTTATACCCATGAGGCCCAGCGCTGTATGCGCTGGGTACTACGTGCCGTGCACCACGTGATGTGCTGAACGTACGTGCTGAACGTATGTGTGTCACGTTCATAACGCCAACCGCCTAGCGCTACCTTACCGGCAGGGCATTGTCAGCGCAGCATGATCAGCGCCGCATTCACCCCGCATTCCACGCTGGCTGCCACCATGGCGCTGGTTGGGCGCTGGTGGCTTGATTGCGGCTGCTTGGCCGTTGGTTGTTGGTTGTTGGGCGGCGGGCGGCGGGTGGCCTTAGCCCACCGCTGTGAGCAACAGATAGGCCAAGTAGGCGCAGTACGCGGCGAGTAGCAAGCCACCTTCTAAGCGGTTGATGCTGCCGGGTCTGCCCTTGAAGCCCATGCCCACCACAAACAGCGACAAGGTGAGCAGCAGCATGACTGGGAAATCGCGCAGCACGATGTCGCCGTCCACAGCCGTGGGTGAAATGGCGCCTGCAATGCCCACAACAGCCAGTGTGTTAAACAGGTTAGACCCCAGTATGTTGCCCAGAGCCAGCGCGTGTTGTTTCTTACGCGCGGCAATGACGGAGGAGACCAGCTCAGGCAGCGAGGTGCCAATGGCCACCACGGTCAAACCAATCACCAGGTTGCTCACACCCAGTGCGCGGGCCATGTTCTCTGCACCCCAGACCAAGGCGCGCGAGCTGGCCATCATCACCAGCAAGCCTCCCACCACCAGCAGCCACGCTTTGCCCGCTGGTGTTTGGTGCTCTTGCGCTTCCTCCACGGCCGCTTGTGCCATGGGGTCGTTGGTGCTGCCCATGCTTTTTTGCACCAGCCACAACATCACGGCAGCCAGCACAGCAATCAACACCCAGGCGTCTAGCGCGCTGAGTTGGCCATCCCACAACTGGTAGCCGGCCAACAGCGTGACGCCGCACAAAATGGGCAGCTCTTGACGCAGCACTTGCGACTGCACAGGAATGGGGCTGATGATGGCGGTGATGCCCAAAATCAAGGCAATGTTGGTGATGTTGGAGCCGTAGGCATTGCCCAACGCCAGGCCGGGGTTGTCTTGCATGGCCGCAAAGGCAGACACCACCATTTCGGGTGCCGATGTGCCAATGCCCACCACCACCATGCCTATGAGCAGCGGCGACATGCCATAGTGGTTGGCAATGGCTGCAGCACCATCCACAAACTTGTCGGCGCTGAGCACCAACACGATGAGGCCAATCACAAAAGCAAGAATAAACAGGGTCATGATGTGGGCTGCGCGTGAGCGCAAAGGTTTAGGAAATACAGCTAAAAATAAAGGCGCAGACCGAAAAGTCTGCGCCTGTTAGTTTAAGCGCCACGGTGACTGAGCACGGTGAGTCGTGGCGCTGGATTACATGGCTGTCATGCGCTTAGGCAGTAGCGCCTGCCGCGGCGGGTGCTTTGGTGGTACTGCGCAACACCAGGTAGCCCCAAACGCCGGCGAGCAACGAGCCCAGCACAATGCCCAAACGCTCGTCAAATGGTTGCTCGCCCGTGAAGGCCAAGCCACCGATGAACAAGCTCATGGTAAAGCCCACGCCGGTGAGCACGGCAATGCCGTACACCATGCCCCAGGTTGCACCGGCAGGCAGTGGTGCCCAGCCCATGCGCACGCAAGCCCACACGCACAGCATCACGCCCAACTGCTTGCCCAGGAACAAGCCAGAGGCCACGCCCAAGGTCACTGGGTGTAGCACTTGCTCGGCACCCAAGCCTTGCAAGTTCAAGCCCGCATTGGCAAAGGCAAAGATGGGCAGCACCATGTAGGCCACCCACGGATGCAGGCCGTGCTCCATGCGGCGCAGCGGTGAATCGTCGGCTTGTCCGCTGGTGTGGTGCATGGGAATGAACATGGCCAGTAGCACGCCCGCCAAGGTGGCGTGCACGCCAGACTTGAGCATGGCAACCCACAACACCAGACCGACCACCAAGTAGGGGCCTGGCGCCATGATGCGTTTGTTGGCCAGCAGTGCCAACACACCTACGCAGGCGGCTGCGACCAGCAGCGACAGCACCGACAGCTCGGCGGTGTAGAACAAGGCGATGATGACGATGGCACCCACGTCGTCAAAGATGGCCAGTGAGGTTAAGAAGATTTTGAGGCTCAGCGGCACACGCGAGCCTAGCAGCGACAAAATGCCCAGGGCGAATGCAA
>JANREF010000209.1 GCA_030726195.1 Burkholderiaceae bacterium
CGCACGGTTTGCACCGAGCCTTTGCCAAAGGTTTGGTTGCCCATGATGGTGGCACGGCCGTAGTCTTGCAAAGCGCCAGCCACGATTTCGCTGGCAGAGGCCGAGCCTTCGTTGACCAACACAACCAATGGCACGCGTTTGAACAAACCGTTGGTGGCTTTATCCAGTGTGGTCAGCGGGTCTGTGCCGCCGCGACGCCAGTAGTAGCGTGGGTTGGCCTTGAACACGTAGCGGCTTTCCTCAAGCTGGCCGTTGGTCGACACCACGGCCGATTCGTTGGGCAAAAACACGGCCGACACGGCCACAGCAGCGTCGAGCAGGCCGCCTGGGTCGTTGCGCAAGTCCAGTACCAAGCCGCGCATGTTTGGCGACGCACCGGCCAGCTCTTGCAACCTAGCTGCAAAGTCTTCAACCGTGCGGTCTTGGAATTGGCTGATGCGTATCCACGCGTAGCCGTTGTCTAGCGTTTTGGATTTGACGCTGCGCGTGACGATGCGCGCACGCGTGATGCTCACGCTGAACGAGCGGTTTTCGGCGCGGCGCAACACTTGCAATCGCACGGTGGTGCCGGGCTCGCCGCGCATGCGCTTGACCGCCTCGGTGATGGTCAAGCCTTTGACAGGCGTGTCGTCAATCTTGGTGATCAAGTCATTGGTGGCCAAGCCGGCAGCGGCGGCGGGCGAGTCTTCAATGGGCGAGACAACTTTGACCAAGCCGTCTTCCATGGTGATTTCTATGCCCACGCCCACGAACGAGCCTGAGGTGCCTTCGCGAAACTCTTTCCAAGCCTTTTTGTCGTAATAGGCCGAGTGTGGGTCAAGGCCTGTGACCATGCCGGAGATGGCGTCGGTGATTAACTTTTTATCGTCTGTAGGCTCTACGTAGTCGCTCTTGATCATGCTGAACACGGCCGCGAGCTGCTGCAACTCTTCCAGCGGCAGTGGGGACATGTTGCTGCGCGCAACCGCTTGCAATTGAATGGTCGTTAGTGCGCCAGCCAAAGCGCCTACCGCCATCCAGCTTGCAATTTTGAGCTTATGCCCCATGGTCTAGAACCCCATAAAAAGTCATTTCTGAACTATACACCTGCATCAAATCCGGCATGTGCGTGGTGTTTACGCCTTGCCTTGGCTGGCCACAGCAGCAGTGGCCGCTTGTGCCGCAGCGGGGTCGCCCAGGTAGCGCTTGGCAATTGGCTTTAGATCGGCGTCTAGGGTGTACACCAGCGGGATGCCGTTGGGAATGTTCACGCCCACGATGTCGTCGTCTGAAATGTTGTCCAAGTATTTGATCAGGGCGCGGATGCTGTTGCCGTGCGCGGCGACCACGACGCGCTTGCCCGCCTTGATGGCTGGTGCCATGGACTCATCCCAAAAAGGCAGTACGCGCGCCACGGTGTCTTTAAGGCATTCGGTCAGTGGCACGTCTGTGCTTTGCAAGCGCTTGTAGCGTGGGTCGTCGCGCTCGCAGCGCGGGTCGGTGGCCTCCAGCGCCGGGGGGGGCGTGTCAAAGCTGCGTCGCCACACCAATACCTGCTCATCACCAAACTTTTGGGCCGTCTCAGCCTTGTTCAAGCCTTGCAAGGCACCGTAGTGGCGCTCGTTCAAGCGCCATGCGTTGACCACGGGCAGCCAGGTGCGGTCCATGGCGTCTAGGCAGTGCCACAAGGTGTGGGTGGCCCGCTTGAGTACGCTGGTGTAGGCGATATCGAAGTCAAAACCCTCTTGGCTGAGCAAGCGCCCGGCTTCTTTGGCCTGCGCAACGCCCGTGTCTGTGAGCGGTACGTCGGTCCAGCCAGTGAAGCGGTTTTCGAGGTTCCAGGTGGATTCGCCGTGTCGAATGAGGACCAGTTGATACATGTTTAAGCCTTCGGGAATTTCAAAAAATGGGGCAAGTGGGCAAACATTTTTAAACAATGAATGCCATTGTTTAAAAACGGGCACAGCTTGCATTCTAAAATCTAGCGATTCTTTGAAAGGCTATACCGTGAGTTTTATTGTTGAAAACTGGATGTTGTTTGCATTGGCGATTGCTTCAGGCGCGATGTTGTTGTGGCCAGGCGTGAACGCTGGCGCGGGCCAAAACGCCGTGGGAGCCAATGCCGTGGTGCAGCTCATGAACAAAGAAAAGGCCATTGTGGTGGATGTGTGCAGTGCCGATGAGTACGCCAAAGGTCACATTGTTGGCGCGAAAAACATTCCGCTGGACAAGCTGCAAGACGATTTGGCCACTCAGGTCAAAAACAAGCAGCTGCCTGTGGTGCTGGTGTGTGCCAGCGGTGCGCGCTCTAACCGGGCCGTGGCCACCGCTAAAAAGCTGGGCTTTGAGCGCACCTATTCACTCACTGGCGGCATGGGTGCCTGGCGTGAAGCCAACCTGCCTGTCGAAAAAGTCTGACACTCAGCCTTTATTCAATTGCTTTTGAGAAAGACCCGTATGGCAACCGTCACCATGTACGCCACCGGCACGTGCCCGTTTTGCATACGTGCCAAACAGCTCCTGACCCAGCGCGGCGTGAGCGATTTGGTCGAGATTCGCGTGGACCAAGACCCCTCGCAGCGTGCTGTGATGATGGAGTTGTCGGGGCGGCGCACGGTGCCACAAATTTTCATTGGCCAGCGTCACGTGGGTGGCTGTGACGACTTGTTTGACCTAGACGGCAGCGGCCAGTTAGAGGCGTTGCTGGCGGCTTAGCCGCCGGGGGGCCGGGCCATCTGGCTGCCATAATGTTGGTCTTACGCATTTTTTAACCAACTTAACCACCTCAGGCAGCGACATGGCAGACGAGCAAAACACCAATCCAACTTTTCAAATTCAACGCGTTTATTTGAAAGAAGCTTCTCTAGAGCAGCCTAATTCGCCGGCTATTTTCTTAGAGCAAGACGCACCCAACGTGGATGTCCAGTTGGGTGTTGAAGCGCAAAACCTAGCCGACGGCATTTTCGAAGTGGCCGTGAGCGCTACGGTGACGACCAAAGTCAACGAGAAAGTCATGTTCTTGGTGGAGTGCAAGCAAGCTGCAATTTTTGAAATTCGCAACTTGCCACAAGAGCAAATGGACGGCGTCTTGGGTGTGGCGTGTCCACAAATCATTTACCCCTATTTGCGCGGCAACGTGTCCGACATCGTCACGCGTGCGGGCTTCCCACCCGTGCACTTGTCTGAAATCAACTTCCAGGCCATGTACGAGCAGCAGCAAGCGCAGCGCAACGCCCAAACGGGTGCCAGCACCGTTCAATAAGCGTGTCAGCGCGCTGGACTGAACACCCATGAAAGTACTCGTCATTGGTGCAGGCGCTTGGGGCACAGCCGTTGCCGTGAGCGCCAGCGCACGCCACGACGTGACCTTGTGGGCGCGCAGCGCAGCGCAGGTCGCTGCCATGCAAGCCACGCGCGAAAACAAAGCGTATTTGCCCGGCATCGCCCTCATGCCCCGGTTGGCCCTGAGTGCAGCCACCGACGTGGCCAACGTGGCCAGCCAGCACGATTTGATTGTGGTGGCCACCCCCATGTCCGCATTGCGGGCCAACTTGCAGCTGCTGGCCAACCAAACCGCCCCTGTGGTGTGGCTGTGCAAAGGCTTTGAGCAGCCGCAGGGCTCAACGGGTGCTGAGAGCGTAGGACTGTTGGGCCATGAAGTCATGCAAAGCGTCGCGCCGCATTTGAGGGCGGGCGTGCTCAGTGGCCCTAGTTTTGCGCAAGAAGTTGCACGCAACAAACCCACAGCCTTGGTGGCCGCCAGTCCACATGAGGCGGTCACGCAGGCCTTGGTCGAGGCGTTTCACAGCGAGCACGTGCGCGTGTATGCCAACGCCGATTGGGCGGGGGTGGAGGTGGGTGGTGCCGTTAAAAACGTATTGGCTATTGCCACGGGTTTGTGCGACGGCTTGGCCTTGGGACTCAACGCCAGAGCCGCTTTGATCACACGCGGTTTGCGAGAAATGTCGCGCTTGGGCGTGGCCTTAGGCGGGCAAACCGAGACTTTCATGGGCCTGTCCGGCTTGGGCGACTTGGTGTTGACCGCTACGGGCGACTTGTCGCGCAACCGTCAGGTGGGCTTGGGCTTGGCACAGGGCATGCGCCTGGATACCGTGTTGGCCAAACTCGGCCATGTGGCCGAGGGCGTTTACAGCGCGCGTACCGTTGTGGCGCGTGCCCAAGCTCTGGATGTGGACATGCCCATTGCCAGTGCTGTGGTGGCTTTGCTGGACGGCACGCTGACGCCACATGGCGCGCTTGCCCAGTTGATGCAGCGTGAGCCCACGGCAGAGCGTTGAAACCTTGGGCCAATGCCCTGTTGGGTTGGATGCGCTACCGGCAACCCTAAACAGGGGTAGGCCAATCTAGAGCAATTTAGAGCAATCTAGGCCAATGCAGGCCAATGCAGGCCAAGCGAATACGCTACAGGCGCACGCGCAGATTGTCTATGAGCCGGGTACTGCCCAGCTTGGCCGCGCCCAACACGACCAAGTCGCGCTCGCCGTGCTGCGGTGCCAGCAAGGTCGAGCTGTTGCGTACGGTCATGTAGTCGGGCTCCCAGCCGTTGGCGCGCATGGTATCCATGGCTTCGCGCTCTATGGCCTCAATCCCT
>JANREF010000210.1 GCA_030726195.1 Burkholderiaceae bacterium
CAGTTGGTTAGAGCACCACCTTGACATGGTGGGGGTCGCTAGTTCGAATCTAGTACCGCCTACCAAATACAAACCCCAGTAATGAGTGGCATTGGTCACTCCTTACTGGGGTTTTTTAGTATGGGGCACCGCTTGCGATGCGCTCTGGTGTGCTGGCTGTTCAAGCCAACGTGGCTCATGGTGTGATGAGTTTGGTGGGTTTGAGTAGGCATTTCAGCCAGATTGTTGCTGTGGCGACATACTTCTTACAATAGACAGTTGCGCCCGGTACGCGGCGTTGTTGGTTGTTGGGCTGCCTCGGTGGCTTGCCTCACTATTTAAAAGGTCGCCTGTGCCCGCTGCAAAAAAAACCACCACTGCCAAATCCAAAGCCAACGAGCAAGGCGGCGACACCGTTCGCGTGATCAAAAAATACCCCAACAGGCGCTTGTACGACACGGCCAGCTCGGCCTACATCACGCTGTCGCAAGTGCGCGACTTGGTGATGGCCGGTGAGGCCTTTGCAGTGCGTGATGCAAAAACCAACGAGGACTTGACCCGCAGCATCTTGCTCCAAATTATTTTGGAGGAAGAAAGCGGCGGTGTGCCCATGTTCTCGGAGGCGGTGTTGACCAATCTGATCCGTTTTTATGGCCACGCCATGCAGGGCTTGGTGGGGGGCTACCTTGAGAAGAACATGCAAATGTTCACAGACTTGCAGCAGCGAATGCAAGGCCAGTCACAAGTCTTGTCCCCCGAAATTTGGCAAAACATGTTGGGCGGTCCAGCACCTGCCAGCATGCAAAACCTGATGAGCAACTACACAGAACAAACCCAGACCGCGCTCAAAACCATGCAAGAACAAATGCAAAAGCAGGGCGAGCAAATGTGGGCGGCCATGGGCTTAAAGCGCTGAAGCGCTAAACCAACTATCCAATAACAATGATTGAAACACCTGTTAAAACCGCGCCTAAAGTGGGCTTTGCCAGCTTGGGCTGCCCCAAAGCGCTGACCGACTCTGAGCTGATATTGACCCAGCTCAGTGCCGAGGGCTACCAGACCTCAAAAACCTTTGAGGGTGCAGATTTGGTGATTGTGAACACCTGCGGCTTCATCGATGACGCTGTGAAGGAGAGCTTAGACACCATTGGTGAGGCACTGGCCGAGAACGGCAAGGTGATCGTCACTGGTTGTTTGGGCGCTAAAACCGGCGATGGTGGCGGCAACTTGGTGCGCGAGTTGCACCCCGCCGTGCTGGCTGTGACTGGGCCGCATGCCACGCAAGAGGTGATGGACGCGGTGCACCTGCACCTGCCCAAGCCACACGACCCTTTTACCGACCTGATTCCCCAGCGCATTGCCAACGAAATCGCGGGTGTGGGCATCAAGCTGACACCCCGCCACTACGCGTATTTGAAAATCAGCGAAGGCTGCAACCACCGTTGTACGTTTTGCATCATCCCATCCATGCGTGGTGACTTGGTGAGCCGCCCCATTGGCGACGTCTTGGGCGAGGCCAAGCGCTTGTTTGAGGGGGGTGTCAAAGAGCTGCTGGTGGTGAGCCAAGACACGTCAGCCTACGGCGTGGACACCAAATACCGCACTGGATTTTTTGACGGCAAGCCCGTTAAAACCCGCATGTTCGACTTGGTGCGCGAGCTGGGTGAGATCGCCAAGCCGTTTGGCGCATGGGTGCGTTTGCACTACGTCTACCCCTACCCACATGTGGACGAGATCATTGCGTTGATGTCGCAGGGCTTGTGTTTGCCTTACTTGGATGTGCCGTTGCAGCACAGCCACCCCGATGTGCTCAAGCGCATGAAGCGCCCAGCCAGCGGTGAGCGCAACTTAGAGCGCATACAAGCGTGGCGTGAGCAGTGTCCCGAGCTGATCGTGCGCAGCACCTTTATTGCTGGTTTTCCGGGCGAAACCGAACAAGAGTTCGAACACTTGCTGAATTTTTTGCACGAGGCTCAAATTGACCGTGCGGGTTGTTTTGCCTACTCGCCCGTCAAAGGCGCATTGGCCAACGACTTGCCCGGGGCATTGCCAGACGAGGTGCGCAACGAGCGCCAAGCCCGCTTTATGGCGGTGGCAGAGGAGGTGTCGCGCCAGCGTCAAGCCATGCGTGTAGGCCAAACCGTTCAGGTGTTGGTGGACAAGGCCTTGAGCTTGGGCAAGAAGGGCGGCGTAGGCCGCAGCTATGCTGAAGCGCCAGAGGTCGACGGCGTGATCAATTTACTGCCAGTCGACAAAGCCAGCAAAACCTACAAGGTCGGCGAGCTGGTGAAAGCCAAGATTGTGGCGGCCAACGGTCACGACTTGGCCGCACAAGTGGTGTAAGCTGGACGCCGTGGTTACCATTTCACCCAACGATTTACACACTCTGATCGCAAGCCATCAACCCCAGGCCATGTTGGGGTTGATGCATTCGCAGCCCGCGTCTATGGCAGACGTGCGGGAAGCGGCCAATAAAAAAGCCACTGGTTTGTATCAAACCAGTGGCTTTTTCGCTTATCTACCAACTTTGGTGCCCAAGAGAGGACTCGAACCTCCACGCCTCGCAGCGCTAGTACCTGAAACTAGTGCGTCTACCAATTCCGCCACCTGGGCATCTCAGGAAAGGCGTGAGTATATCACGCAGAAAACAAAATAATATGAATAACGAAGAAATAGAAGGCGTGGTCAGTGGCCACCGAGACGGACACGGCTTTGTTGTGTGCGATGGCGCGCAAAGCGACATCTACTTGCCGCCCAATGAAATGCGCGCCGTACTGCACAAAGACCGTGTGCGCGTTCGCATTGCCCGCTCCGACCGCCGAGGACGCCCTGAGGGGCGCGTGACTGAAATTCTGGAGCGCTCAGCCGACCCCATCATCGGGCGTCTGCTCAATGAGTCGGGCATTTATTTGGTCGCGCCTGAGGACAAGCGCTACGGTCAAGACGTGTTGGTGTCAAAAAACGCCATTGGCAGCGCCCAAGTCGGACAGGTGGTGGTGGTGGAGCTGACAGAGCCGCCAGCGCTGTACGGTCAACCCGTCGGCCGCGTCAAGGAAGTGTTGGGGGAGATTGACGACCCTGGCATGGAGATTGAAATTGCCGTGCGCAAATACAGCGTGCCGCACGAGTTTTCTGATGAGTGTTTGAGACTGGCCAAAGGCTTGCCAGACAAAGTGCGCGCGACCGATAAAAAGGGGCGTGTGGACTTGACCGATGTGCCCCTTGTGACGATTGACGGCGAAGACGCCCGCGACTTTGATGATGCTGTGTACTGCGAACCTGCCAAAGTAGGTAGGGGCAAAGGTTGGCGTTTGTTGGTGGCCATTGCGGATGTGAGCCACTATGTGCAGCCCGGCAATGCCATTGATGTGGATGCCTTTGAGCGCGCCACCAGCGTGTACTTCCCGCGCCGCGTGATTCCAATGTTGCCCGAAAAGCTGTCCAACGGCTTGTGCTCGCTCAACCCCGAGGTCGAGCGCCTGTGTATGGTGTGTGACATGCTCATCACTGCCGCTGGCGATGTGCACGCCTACCAGTTTTACCCTGCGGTCATGTTCAGCCATGCGCGCTTCACCTACAACGAAGTAGCCACCATTTTGCAAAACACGCGCAGCCATGAGGCCTTGCAGCGTGGTGAGTTGGTGCCGCACTTGCTCAACTTACACGATGTGTACCGCGGCTTGCTGCAAGCCAGACAAAAACGCGGTGCGGTGGACTTTGAAACCGTAGAGACGCAAATCATTGCCGACGACACTGGGCGTATTGAGCGCATTGTGCCGCGCACCCGCAACGATGCGCACAAGGTGATTGAGGAGGCCATGCTCGCGGCCAACGTGTGCGCGGCGGAGTTCATTGCCCAGAGCAAGCACGCGGGCATTTTCCGGGTGCACGAAGGTCCCCCGGCCAACAAGCTTGAGATACTGCGCAACTACCTGAAAGCCATGGGTGTGACGCAAACATTGGGCGACAACCCCAAGCCAGGCGACTACCAAGCCATAGCCCAAGCGACCAAAGACCGCCCAGAGGCCAAGCAAATTCACACCATGCTGCTGCGCTCCATGCAGCAAGCGATTTACACGCCCATCAACAGCGGACACTTTGGTCTGGCCTTTGAGGCGTACACCCACTTCACCAGTCCTATTCGGCGCTACCCAGACTTGATGGTGCACCGGGTGATCAAGGCGGTGTTGACCGAGAAGAAGTACCAACTGCCCGACAGCTTGCTCACCATGAAGGTGCCGCCGCAGCGTAAGAAGCCAGCGGGGGCCGCACCTGAGAAGCCTAAAAAAGCGCTCACCGGACAAAGCCTAGCTTGGGAGATGGTGGGTTTGCATTGCAGTGCCAACGAGCGCCGCGCCGATGAGGCCAGCCGCGACGTAGAGGCATGGCTCAAGTGCAAGTACATGCGCGAGCATTTGGGCGAAGAGTTCACGGGCCAAGTCACGGCCGTGACCAGCTTTGGCTTGTTTGTGACGCTGGACGCCATGTATGTGGAGGGCTTGGTGCACATCACCGAGTTGGGCGGTGATTTCTTTAAGTTTGACGACATGCGCCAAGAGCTGCGCGGTGAGCGCACGGGCATACGCTACGCGCTGGGCAC
>JANREF010000211.1 GCA_030726195.1 Burkholderiaceae bacterium
AGGGGGTAGTGGCGAAAGCTGTGCGAGTTCGAGTCTCGCCGACGGCACCATCACAGTTCACAGCGCAGCGCTGGGCCTACGCCCAACGCTGCCTGCCAGCCCGGTCCGGATGTATGAACCTAGAACAATATCTTCCCGTTATTTTGTTTCTGCTTGTCGGCGTAGCCGTGGGCATCATCCCTCAAGTTATCGGCTACGTGTTGGGTCCCAACCGGCCTGATGCGGCTAAAAACTCACCCTATGAATGTGGTTTCGAGGCGTTTGAAGACGCGCGCATGAAGTTTGATGTGCGCTACTACCTCGTGGCTATTTTGTTCATTTTGTTCGACTTGGAAATTGCATTTTTATTCCCATGGGCTGCCGTGTTGCAGGAGTTGGGCGCCACGGCGTTTTGGGCCGTGGTGGTGTTTCTAGGTATTTTGGTGGTGGGTTTTGTGTACGAGTGGAAAAAGGGCGCATTGGACTGGGAGTAACCCGGGCCACGGCGGCTTTGACACCTCGCGCAACCCTTGCAGCATCCCCTGCAATAACGATTTAGAACGAGAACGGACACGCGATATGGCTATTGAAGGCGTATTCGAAAAAGGCTTTGTCACCACAAGCTATGACTCACTGGTGAACTGGGCCAAAACCGGCTCTTTATGGCCCATGACGTTTGGCTTGGCCTGCTGTGCTGTAGAAATGATGCACGCCGGTGCGGCCCGCTACGACTTGGCCCGTTTTGGCGCTGAGGTCTTTCGCGCCAGCCCGCGCCAAGCCGACTTGATGATTGTGGCCGGCACGCTGTGCAACAAAATGGCACCCGCGCTGCGCAAGGTGTACGACCAAATGAGTGAGCCCCGTTGGGTGATCTCCATGGGCTCATGCGCCAACGGCGGTGGCTACTACCACTACAGCTATTCGGTGGTGCGTGGCTGCGACCGCATTGTGCCGGTAGACGTATACGTACCCGGTTGCCCGCCAACGGCTGAGGCCTTGCTCTACGGCATCATCCAGCTGCAAGAAAAAATCCGCCGCACGCACACCATTGCGCGTGCCTAAAGCCTCGGAGCACACCATGTCTATAGAAACCATCAAAGACCATGTGCTTGCTGCTGTGGGCGAGCGCGTCGTATCCAGTAGCGCGGCATTGGGCGAGTTGACCATCACGGTCAAGCCTACAGACTATGCCGCGACGGCCTTGGTGCTGCGAGACCACGCAGACTGCCAATTTGGCCAGCTCATCGATTTGTGTGGCGTCGACTACAGTGAATACAAAGACGGCCAATACGAAGGCCCTCGTTTTGGTGTGGTCGTGCACTTGCTGTCCGTCACACGCAACCAGCGCGTGCGCTTGAAAGTGCTGTGTGCCGATGACGACTTCCCCGTGGTGGCATCCGTCAACAGCATTTGGAATGCGGCCAACTGGTACGAGCGCGAAGCGTTTGACTTGTTCGGCATCATGTTTGAAGGCCACGAAGACCTGCGCCGCATCCTGACCGACTACGGTTTCATTGGTCACCCCTTCCGCAAAGACTTCCCAATCACAGGGCACGTTGAAATGCGCTACGACGCCGAGCAGCGTCGCGTGGTGTACCAACCCGTGACCATCGAGCCGCGCGAAATCACGCCGCGCATTATTCGTGAAGACAGCTACGCTGGCTTGAACTAAACCCGCAAGCCCCGCCCCAGTTGAACGGATACCCTTTATGGCTGAAATAAAAAATTACACGCTGAACTTTGGTCCACAGCACCCTGCCGCGCACGGCGTGTTGCGCTTGGTGCTGGAGCTAGACGGCGAGGTGGTGCAACGCGCTGACCCGCACATTGGCTTGCTGCACCGCGCCACCGAAAAACTGGCTGAGACCAAAACCTACATACAGTCGCTGCCCTACATGGACCGCCTGGACTACGTGTCCATGATGTGCAACGAGCACGCCTACTGCTTGGCCATTGAAAAAATGCTGGGCCTAGAAGTGCCCAAGCGCGCGCAATACATCCGGGTGATGTTTGCCGAGATCACGCGACTCATGAACCACTTGATGTGGTTGGGTGCACACGCGCACGACTGTGGTGCATCCACCATACTCATCTACACTTTCCGCGAGCGTGAGGCTTTGTTTGACATGTACGAGGCCGTCTCCGGCGCGCGCATGCATGCGGCTTACTTCCGTCCGGGTGGCGTATACCGCGACTTGCCAGACACCATGCCCCAGTTCAAGGCCAGCAAGGTGCGCAATGCCCGTGGTGTGGCCAAGCTCAACGAAAACCGCCAAGGCTCGTTGTTGGACTTCATCCAAGACTTTTGCGACAAATTCCCTACCTACGTTGACGAGTACGAAACGCTGCTGACCGAAAACCGCATTTGGAAACAGCGCACGGTTGGCGTGGGTGCGATTTCTGCGCAGCGCGCCATGAACATGGGCTTCACTGGCCCCATGTTGCGCGGCTCTGGTGTGGCTTGGGATTTGCGTAAAACCCAGCCCTACGATGTCTACGCTGAAATGGATTTCGATGTGGCCGTGGGTGTGGAGGGCGACAGCTACGACCGCTACGTGGTGCGCGTTGAAGAAATGCGCCAAAGCAACCGCATCATCCAGCAATGTGTGCAGTGGTTGCGTGAGAATCCTGGCCCAGTCATCACCGACAACCACAAGGTTGCGCCACCTTCTCGCGAGGGCATGAAGTCCAGCATGGAAGAGCTGATTCACCACTTCAAATTGTTCACGGAAGGTTTCCGTGTGCCTGAGGGTGAAGCCTACGCCGCCGTGGAGCACCCCAAAGGTGAATTCGGTATTTACATGGTGAGCGATGGAGCGAACAAGCCATACCGCCTCAAAATTCGCGCCCCTGGCTTTGCACACCTTGCAGGCTTGGATGAGCTCACCCGTGGCCACATGCTGGCCGATGCGGTGGCCATCATCGGCACCATGGACATTGTGTTTGGAGAAATCGACCGATGATTTCGCAATCTACCCGCGCGCGCTTCGACAAAGAAGTGGCCAAGTACCCCGCAGACCAAAAGCGCTCAGCTGTTATGGCTTGCTTAGCTGTTGTGCAAGACGAGCAAGGCTGGGTCACGCCCGAGTCTGAAGCCGCCATTGCCGAATACCTGGGCATGGCTCCTATGGCTGTGCACGAGGTCACCACGTTTTACAACATGTACAACCAAGCGCCAGTTGGGCGCTTCAAGTTGAACGTGTGCACCAACTTGCCATGCCAGTTGCGAAGCGGTCAAAACGCCTTGCATTACATGGAGCACAAGCTGGGCATCAAGATGGGTGAAACCACGCCAGACGGCTTGTTCACCCTGCAGCAAAGCGAGTGTTTGGGCGCCTGCGCCGATGCGCCCGTGATGTTGGTGAACGACCGCAACATGTGCTCCAACATGAGCAATGCCCGCATGGATGCCATGGTTGAGGCCCTGAAGGCCGAGGCCGCCAAGCACCCAGCGCCCACAGCAGGAGCATCAGCATGAGCAATCTGATGGACTTATCAAGCGTATTGGCTGACTTCAAAGCCACGGGCGTGGAAACCTCGTTTCACGGTCGCCACATCACGCCACAAATTTTGGCCGACCTGACCGGCGCCAACTGGGGTTTGAAAGACTACGAAGCACGTGGCGGCTACGCGGCCCTGCGCAAAATATTGGGTCAAGACGGCGGCCCCGGCATGACGCAAGACGAAGTCATCGCCACGGTTAAAGAGTCCGCGCTGCGCGGACGCGGTGGTGCGGGCTTTCCGTCGGGACTGAAGTGGAGCTTTATGCCTCGCCAGTTCCCGGGTCAAAAGTACTTGGTGTGCAACTCCGACGAGGGCGAGCCCGGTACATGTAAAGACCGCGACATCCTCACTTACAACCCACACATCGTGATTGAAGGCATGGCCATTGCTGCTTATGCCATGGGCATTACGGTGGGCTACAACTACATTCACGGTGAAATTTTCGCCACCTACGAACGCTTTGAGGCGGCCTTGGAAGAGGCGCGCGCAGCGGGCTACTTGGGCGACGGCATCATGGGCTCGGGCTTTAGCTTCCAGCTGCATGCATTCCACGGTTTCGGTGCGTATATTTGCGGCGAAGAAACGGCCCTACTCGAGTCGCTGGAGGGCAAAAAAGGCCAGCCACGGTTCAAGCCACCGTTTCCTGCAAGCTACGGCTTGTACGGCAAGCCCACCACCATCAACAACACCGAAACATTCGCGGCTGTGCCGTGGATTATTCGCAATGGCGGCCAGGCTTACCTAGCGTGCGGCAAGCCCAACAACGGTGGCACCAAGATTTTTTCCGTCAGTGGTGACGTACAGCGCCCTGGCAACTACGAGGTGCCATTGGGCACGCCGTTTGCCAAGCTGTTAGAGCTTGCCGGTGGCATGCGCGAAGGCCGCAAACTCAAGGCCGTGATTCCCGGTGGCTCGTCCATGCCCGTGTTGCCTGCCGACATCATGATGGCCACCGATATGGATTACGACTCCATTGCCAAGGCGGGCTCCATGTTGGGCTCGGGTGCGGTCATCGTGATGGACGACACACGTTGCATGGTCAAGAGCTTGCTGCGTCTGTCTTACTTCTACATGCACGAGAGCTGCGG
>JANREF010000212.1 GCA_030726195.1 Burkholderiaceae bacterium
GAGCTCAGTCAGGGCCAGCAAATGAGCCGCTCGCCCGACGGCACCACCACACGCATCATCGACTTTGAGCGGCATGGCACGCGCACGGACGACGAAATCTTGGTCAACGCTGCCGTGAGCGCCAAGTCCACCCCATCTTGGGATTTGCTCAAGAAACCCACGCCGCACGGTATGGGTGAGCTCACGTGGCGCGTGGGCATGGCGCTGGCCAGCATCAACTTTGTGCTGTTGGCCCTGGCTGTGGCCAAGGTCAACAACCGCTCCAGCAAGGGCATGAGCTTGGCCTTTGCCTTGCTCACCTCGCAGGTCTACCTCAACATGCTCAGCGTGGGCCAAGGCTGGGTGGTCACGCAAAAGGTCAGCCCGCTGGGCTTCATGGTGGGGCTGCATGGCGGCGTATTTGCCGTCTGCGTGCTGTGGCTGTACCTGCGCCACGTGCAGTTTGATGCGTGGCATTGGCTGCGCCACCGCCTGCTGCCCACGCAAAACACAACCGCACCCTCGGCTGCCGCGACAACGGGTACGCCCGCATGAAAACACTCAAGACACTGATTTATGCAGAGGTCTACCGCGCGGTGACCTTCGCCGCCCTGGGCTTTTTGGCGTTGTTTTCTTTTTTCGACTTGGTCGACGACTTGGGCTCTATTGGCCGTGTGGCCATTGGTCAGCCCGGCGTGACCTACGGTTTAGAGCATGCCCTGCTCTACGTTGGTTTTGGCGTGCCGTGGCGGCTCTACCAGCTGCTGCCGATTTGTGTGCTGATTGGTACGGTGTTTGTGCTGTCGCGTTTGGCGCAAAGCTCGGAGTTCACCATACTGCGTGTCAGCGGCTTAGGGCCTTGGCTGGCCCTGCGCGTGATGTTGGTGATGGGGTTGGTGTTTGTTGCCATCACGTTTGTGGCGGGTGACTACTTGGCCCCACTGGGCGGCAAACAGCAAATACTGCTGAAGGCGAAATTTGACGGCAGCGTGAGCGCTGGGCGCACCGGCGCATGGCTCAAAGAAACACGCGCCAACGGCAACGCCTCGGTCAACGTGGGTGCCATGAATGCGCAGTCGGGCTTGGAACGCATCTCCATATTCGAGTTCAGCAAGACCGGTCAACTGCTGCAGACCATCACCAGTGCCACAGCCACCATTGGTGACAACAACACCTGGACGCTCAACACGGGCGAGGTTCGCTATTACGACCAAGCCACGCCCGGCCCATCGGATGAGGCGGTATTGAATCCAAGGGGCACAACGGCACGTCCGCAGTTGCACATCAGCAGTGAGCCCTTCAAGACCATGCAGTGGCCCACAGAAATCACAGCCGACATGGTGTCAGTGGCGGTATTGGACCCCAGTTCCATGCGCACGCTGGACTTGTTTCAATTCATCAACCACTTGCAGGCCAACCAGCAAAGCGCGCAACGCTACGAAATTGAGTTTTGGCGCAAGCTGTTCTACCCCTTGAGCTGTTTGGTGATGGTGGTGTTGGCCTTGCCATTTGCCTACTTGCACTTTCGCTCCGGCGGCGTGGCGGGTTATGTGTTCATTGGTTTTTTGGCCGGTATCAGTTTCTTTTTGCTCAACAACGTCTTTGGCTACATTGGCAACCTCAACGAATGGCGACCGTGGGTGGCTGCGGCAACGCCCAGTTTGATGTACTCCGTGGTGTCCCTTGGGGCATTCAGTTGGTTGGTGCTGCGCCGTTGACATCGCGGTGCGCCCCGGTCTAAACCTGCAGTGAATTCGCCCGATAATGCAGCCATGCGGCGCCGTTTGCGCCGCGCCCTCACCCTCGCGCCACGCGCGCGCCACAAGTCGCCATGAACCTGCACCAGTTCAAGTTTGTCCAAGAAGCGGTCCGACGCAACCTCAACCTGACCGAAACCGCCAAGGCACTGCACACCTCGCAGCCTGGTGTGTCCAAGGCCATCATTGAGTTGGAAGACGAGCTGGGGATTGATATTTTTGCCCGCCACGGCAAGCGCATCAAACGCATCACCGAGCCCGGCGAGCATGTGTTGCGCAGCATCGACATTATTTTGCGAGAAGTGCGCAACCTCAAACGCATTGGCGAGCAGTTCTCCGCGCAAGACACGGGCACGTTGAGCATTGCCACCACCCACACCCAAGCGCGCTACGTGCTGCCGCAGCCTGTGGCCAAGCTGCGCCAAGAGTACCCTCAGGTCAACATCAGCTTGCACCAAGGCTCGCCCGCACAAGTGGCCAAAATGCTGCTGGACGACGTGGCAGACGTGGGCATTGCCACCGAGTCGCTCGCGCAATACGAAGACCTGATCACACTGCCGTGCTACGAATGGCAACACATGATCATCATGCCCGCGCAGCACCCACTGGCCAGCCTTGAGCGTATACGGCTGGAAGATTTGGCAAGCCACCCCATCGTCACCTACCACCCCAGCTTCACAGGACGCAACCGCATTGACGCAGCGTTTGCAACGCGTGGCCTTAAACCCAACGTCGTCCTAGACGCCATCGATTCAGACGTCATCAAAACCTACGTGCAGCTGGGCATGGGCGTGGGCATTGTGGCCCAAATGGCCGTGGAGGAACAGGGCGTCGGCCCAGACTTGGTCAGCCGCCCAGCGGGCTATTTATTTGGCAACAATTTGGCGCGCGTGGCCTTCAAGCGCGGCGCTTACATGCGCCACTACGTGCTGCGCTTGGCCGAACTGCTCAGCCCGCGCTTGAGCAAAGATCTCATCACCAAGGCCTTGGCTGGAGACGCGGAGCGCTACGAGTTGTAGGCACCAGCACAGGCCTGTGCACGCCCGCTGGCGCGAGCACAGACCACAGCCCAGCCACCTGCGCCAGTGCCGCAACAACAGCAACAACAGCAACGCCAGCGGCACGAGCGACATGAAAATGCGACGATACGACGATACGACGATACGGCAACACAACAATCACCCCCGCAACAGCCACCACCATGACCACCACCAGCGCCACCACGACCACCCCAGCCATCACGCTAGAGAGCAAACTGCCCAACGTTGGCACCACCATTTTTACGGTGATGTCTGCATTGGCCACACAGCACAATGCCGTCAACCTAGGCCAAGGCTTTCCCGACTTTGAAGGTGACCACCGCTTGCACCAAGCCGTGGCAAACGCCATGTTTGACGGACACAACCAATACCCGCCCATGGCAGGCCTGGCCACGTTGCGCAGCGCCATCGCCAGCAAAGTCAGCGCCCTGTATGCCCACCACATCGATGCCGAGCAGGTCACGGTCACCGCTGGTGCGACGCAGGCCCTACTCACGGCCATGCTGGCGGTCGTGAATGCGGGCGACGAAGTCATCGTGCTGGAACCCTGCTACGACTGCTACATCCCTGCGATTGAGCTGTGCGGTGCCACTGCGGTGCGTGTGGCGCTCACGCCAGGCAGCATGCAACCAGACTTTGCTACCATCGCAGCGGCCATGACGCCGCGCACGCGCGCACTGGTGATCAACAGCCCGCACAACCCCAGCGGGACGGTATGGTGTGAGGCAGACATGTTGGCGCTGCAAGATCTCTTGCGCGGCACCAACATCATTCTCATCAGCGACGAGGTGTACGAGCACATGGTGTTCGACGGCCAAGCCCACCAAAGCGCCCTGCGCTACCCCGAGCTCGCCCAGCGCAGCTTTGTGGTGAGCAGCTTTGGTAAGACTTACCACGTGACCGGCTGGAAAATTGGTTATGTGGTTGCACCGCCTGCACTGATGGCCGAGTTCCGCAAAGTCCATCAATTCAATGTCTTCACGGTCAACACACCCATGCAACATGGCCTGGCCAGTTTCATGCAACACACCGAGGCCTACACCGATTTGCCAGCGTTTTACCAAGCCAAACGCGACCGTTTCCGAGCTGGACTGGCCAACACCAACTTCAAGCTCGCCCCGTGCAGCGGCACCTATTTTCAGTGTGTCGACATTGATGGGCTCAAGGTGGCTGAGCGCGATCTGAGCGAAGCTGAGTTTTGCAAATGGCTCACAGCAGAGGTGGGCGTTGCCGCCGTGCCCTTGTCGGCTTTTTATGCCGATGGCTTTGACCAGCGACGCATACGCTTTTGCTTTGCCAAGCAAGACGCCACGCTGGACTTGGCGCTACAACGCTTGGCCACACTCTAGGCGTGTGCGCAGCGCAGGCTCAGGTCTGCAGCTGCGCCAAGGCTTTTTCCAGGCGCTTCACG
The DNA here is from genome assembly GCA_030726195.1 of Burkholderiaceae bacterium. Taxonomy (GTDB): domain Bacteria; phylum Pseudomonadota; class Gammaproteobacteria; order Burkholderiales; family Burkholderiaceae_C; genus RS62. The sequence continues at coordinate 4,188 of JANREF010000212.1, forward strand.
CTCACAGGCTGCTTGGTGCGCAGCTCTTGTGCAAACAAACCCACGCGCAGCTCTTCCAGCAACCAACGCACGTTGTGGGCAGACTCGTCGAGATTGCCTTGGCGTTGCGACACCAAGCGCCAGTAAGCCTGCTCCAAGCGGTTCAAGTCTTGCGTGTGCGCGGCGTCGCGCGCCATATCGGCACGCGCCTTGTCCAAGCGCATGACCACTGCGTTCAGGTAGCGCACCAAATGCGGCAAATGTTCGGTGGGTGTGAGCGACACGAACTGCTTGGGCATCAAACGTGCCAGCTGTTGTGTGGCGTCGGCGTGCGCTGCACCGAGCTGCTTGCTGTCT
>JANREF010000213.1 GCA_030726195.1 Burkholderiaceae bacterium
CACATACGAAGGAGTCACCATGATGCAAACCAAATCTAAGCGCAGCACGGGCGAGGATCACACGCCGCAAGTGCTCGCACCGGCACAAGCGCGAGAACGAGCACAAGCACAAGCACAAGCACAAGCCAATGCGCCAGCGGCCCGTCCGTCCTGGCTCTCCAAGTGGCTTGCCGCGCGTCGACCCTCCGCCGACCGGGATGCCGCAGCCGCCGGGCGCGTGCTGCGCTCGCTGGTGGGTCATAAGCTGGCCATCCACGGCGACATGATTGTGGATTCGCATGGACTTCGCATTGACGGCGAGGTGTTTGGCAACGTGACCTCAGACAATGGATTGGTCATGATTGGCGAGGGTGGCAGCGTGATGGGCACCATACGCGCCGCACACATCATTGTTGCTGGCAAAGTCAACGGCAACCTGATTGCGCAAGATCGTTTGGAGTGCAACGCCACATGCAAAGTCTATGGTCATGTGCGTGCCAAAGGCTTTGTGATCCATGCCGGTGCGCTGGTGCAAGGCACCATGTCCGCGGTGCAAGATGGGGCGGACTTGCCACTGCCGCAGGCTCCAGCCAATGAGGCGAGCCACGGCAACACAAACCATACTGACGACACACACGCTGCACCGCTGGCGAACGATGTACGGCAAGAGCCCATGCGCGCGCGCGCAGCAGGGTGATACAAGCCTGTCGGTAGGTGCGTCAAGCGCACCAGGTGCCTCTGGTGTCTCTGGTGCATCAGTTGTATTGAGTGCTTCAAGCGCACGCGATTGCGTCGCTTGTCGCGGCCCTTGTTTGCCAAGTTGTCGTCCCGTCCTTGCAGCTGTGCGAAAAAAAACCACCCAGCACAGCTTGGGTGGTTTTTTTATGGGGCGGCGCCTGCAATGAAACGCTTTACTGCTTTACTGCTTTACCGATTCACCCCATAACGGCTTAACCGGTGGACGGTTAACGATCAACGTTTGCCAATGGGCTCCACGTTGCGCATGGCTGAGCCTGTAAACAACTGGCGTGGACGGCCAATTTTGTACTCGGGGTCGCTGATCATTTCGTTGAGCTGCGCGATCCAGCCAGATGTACGGGCCAAGGCGAAGATGCCAGTGAACAAGTTCACAGGAATGCCAATGGCGCGCTGCACGATGCCGGAGTAGAAGTCGACGTTGGGGTACAGCTTGCGTTGTACGAAGTAGTCGTCTTCCAGTGCAATCTTTTCAACCGCCATGGCGAGCTTGAACAGGGGGTCGTTTTCCAAGCCCAGCTCGGCCAACACTTCTTTGCAAGTTTCTTGCATGAGTTTGGCGCGTGGGTCGTAGTTCTTGTAGACGCGGTGACCAAAGCCCATCAGGCGCACGCCGGAGTTTTTGTCTTTCACCTGCTCCATGAATTCGCCGACTTTGGACAAGCCGCCCATGCGCTGGATGTCTTCCAACATGTTCAGGCAGGCCTCGTTGGCGCCGCCGTGCGCTGGGCCCCACAAGCAGGCAACGCCCGCCGCAATGGCTGCGAAAGGGTTGGTGCCAGACGAGCCGCACAAGCGCACCGTGGAGGTGGATGCGTTTTGTTCGTGATCTGCGTGCAAGATGAAAATGCGGTCCAGAGCGCGCTCGAGCACGGGGTTGACCTTGTACTCTTCACATGGTGTTGCAAACATCATGTGCAAAAAGTTACCGGCATAGCTCAGTGAGTTCTTGGGGTAGATGTAAGGTTGCCCGAACTTGTATTTGTAGGCCATCGCCACCAGCGTTGGCATTTTGGCAATCAGGCGAATCGCAGCAATGTGGCGGTGCTCTGGATTGTTGATGTCTGTGCTGTCGTGGTAGAAGGCCGACATGCCACCCACCAAACCGGTCAACACGGCCATGGGGTGGGCATCACGGCGGAAGCCGCGCAGGAAAAACTGCATCTGCTCGTTGACCATGGTGTGGCTGGTCACCAAGCGGTCAAAGTCTTTCTTTTCTTGCGCATTGGGCAACTCGCCATTGAGAAGCAAGTGGCAGGTGTCTAGGTAGTCGCACTGCGTGGCCAACTGCTCGATGGGGTAGCCGCGGTAACGCAGCTCGCCTTTGTCGCCGTCGATGTAGGTGATGGACGACTGGCAAGCGGCGGTAGACAGGAAGCCGGGGTCGTAGGTGAACATGCCGGTCTGGCCGTAGAGCTTGCGGATATCAATCACGTCTGGGCCAACTGAGCCGTTGTAAACGGGCAAGTCAATGCTTGGGCTGCCATCGCTGAATGACATCGTGGCTTTGTTGTCAGATAGGTTCATGACACGGTTTCCTTGAAAAAATAATCGAATAAAAATGCGCGCTATGCAGTGGCACTAGGCCGCGGCGGTTTTGGCGCGTATGAGCTTGAGCAGACTGACCACGTTGGGCTGAGCCAGGTCACCTTCTGGCTCTTTGCGCACCAGCAGTAAGTCGAGCAAGTCGTTGTCCGACAGGTCCATTAGGGCATTCATGGCTTGTGCCTGGCTGACAGTGAAGCCGGCCTCGTGGCGCTTGAAAAATCGCTCAATGAACAAGTCGTTCTCCAGCAAGCCGCGACGACAACGCCACTTGAGCTTGCTCATGGCTCGCTCGTCTAGTAAGGGGTCGTTGGTCGTCATGCTTGTGGTTCTGGTTGCAGCGCTGCGGCCTTAAACGGCGCGCATCACCATCATTTCTTTGATTTTGCCGATGGCCTTGGTGGGGTTCAAACCCTTGGGACATACGTCTACACAGTTCATGATGGTGTGGCAGCGGAACAGGCGGTAGGGGTCTTCCAAGTTGTCCAAGCGCTCGGCCGTGGCCTCATCGCGGCTATCCGCAATGAAGCGGTACGCCTGGAGCAAACCGGCTGGACCCACAAACTTGTCGGGATTCCACCAAAAGCTTGGGCAGCTGGTGGAGCAGCTGGCGCACAAAATGCACTCGTACAAACCGTTGAGCTCGTCGCGCTCTTCCGGGGACTGCAAGCGTTCTTTGTCAGGCACTTGCGTACCGTTGATCAGGTAGGGCTTGATGGAGTTGTACTGTTTGAAGAACAGGGTCATGTCCACAATCAGGTCACGCACCACAGGCAAGCCGGGCAGCGGCTTTAGGACGATGGTTTGTGGCAGTGTGAGCAAGTTGGTCAAACAGGCCAGGCCGTTTTTGCCGTTGATGTTCATAGCGTCCGAGCCACACACACCTTCGCGGCAGGAGCGGCGAAACGAGATGGTTGGATCTTGTGCTTTGAGTTTCATCAAGGCGTCTAGCAACATGCGTTCCGAGCCGTCTAGCTCGACCTCAATGGTCTGCATGTAAGGCTTGGCGTCCTTCTCGGGGTCGTAACGGTAGATTTTGAATGTGCGGATATTCGACATAGTAATTTCTCCGTGTGTCTTTAGAAGGTGCGCACTTTGGGTGGCACGGAATCAACGGTCAGGGGCTTCAGGTTCACAGGCTTGTAGGTGAGGCTGTTGTCAGCGCTGTGCCACAAGGTGTGTTTCATCCACTCGGTATCGTTACGACCCAATGGAAACTCTGCGTCGTCCGCAGGGCGCTCGTAGTCGTAAACGGTGTGTGCGCCGCGGCACTCGTGGCGCGCGGCTGCTGAGGTCATGGTGGCTTGCGCACACTCAATGAGGTTTTCAACTTCCAAGGCTTCAATGCGTGCGGTGTTGAAGGTCTTGGACTTGTCGCCCAAGTGGATGTTCATCACACGCTCGCGCATGGCGTTGATTTGCACAACACCCTCGTCCATGGCTTTTTGCGTGCGGAAAACGCCAGCGTGCAACTGCATGGATTTGCGAATGTCGTCGGCAACGTCTTGTGGGTATTCGCCACTGGCCGATGCGTCCAAGCGTGCCAAACGAGCCAAGGACTTGTCCGCAGCATCTTTAGGCAGTGGCTTGTGCTCTTTGTTTTTGTCGTTGAAGGCCACGATGTGGTTGCCCGCTGCGCGGCCAAACACCAACAAGTCCAGCAGTGAGTTGGTGCCCAAGCGGTTGGCGCCGTGCACGCTCACGCATGAGCATTCGCCCACTGCGTACAAGCCATTGACCACTTGCTGTGTGCCGTCGGCTGCAGGTGTGACCACTTGGCCATTGATGTTGGTGGGGATGCCGCCCATTTGGTAATGGATGGTGGGCACCACAGGGATGGGCTCGCGTGTGATGTCGACGTTGGCGAAGTTCACGCCAATTTCGTACACCGATGGGATGCGCTTGTGGATGGTTTCTGCACCCAAGTGGTCTAGCTTCATGTAGATGTAGTCCTTGTTGGGACCACAGCCTCGGCCTTCCTTGATCTCTTGGTCCATGCAACGTGAGACGAAGTCACGCGGGGCCAAATCTTTGAGCGTAGGCGCGTAGCGCTCCATGAAGCGCTCGCCTTCGCTGTTGAGCAAAATAGCGCCTTCGCCGCGACAGCCTTCTGTGAGCAGCACGCCTGCACCGGCCACGCCGGTGGGGTGGAATTGCCAAAACTCCATGTCTTGCAATGGTATGCCAGCGCGTGCCGCCATGCCCAAGCCGTCACCGGTGTTGATGAAGGCGTTGGT
>JANREF010000214.1:0-1476 GCA_030726195.1 Burkholderiaceae bacterium
GTTGAAGAGTTTGCCGTCTGTGGAGAGGCGTGCACGGTTGCATTCGTGGCAAAAGGCTTGCGTGACGCTGGAAATGAAGCCCACTTCACCCAAGGAGGCGTCTAGGGCGCCGCTGTCGTTGAGGTAGCCGTAGCGTTTGGCGGTCTCGCCGCTGCTGTTGGCGGGCAAGGCTTGCATGGGCCACTGGGCTTGCAGCAAGGCCAATACATCGGCGCTGGGCAACACCTCGTCCATGCGCCAGCCGTTGCTCGCGCCCACGTCCATGTACTCAATGAAGCGCAAGGCCACGCCTGTGCCTCTGAAGTGCTGTGCCATGGGTACGATTTGGTCTTCGTTGGTGCCACGTTTGACGACCATGTTGACCTTGATGTTGCCAAAGCCTACAGCTTGGGCAGCCTCGATACCAGCCAAGACATCGGCCACAGGAAAGTCCATGTCGTTCATACGTCTGAACACGGCATCGTCCAACGCGTCTAGGCTGATGGTGAGCCGGTTCAGGCCTGCGTCTTTCAAGGCGCGCGCCTGGCGGGCCAGCAAACTGGCGTTGGTGGTGAGTGTCAGGTCCAGCGGCTGGCCGTCCGTGGTGCGCAAGGCACTGAGCTGCGCGATGAGCAGGTGCAAATGCTTGCGTAACAGGGGCTCGCCACCGGTGATCCGCAGCTTTTTAACGCCCAGCTGCGTGGCGGCTTGTGCCACGGTGGTGATTTCTTCAAAACTGAGCAGTTCGTTTTGCGCGAGGTAGACATGGTCCCGGTCGAACACACTTTTGGGCATGCAATAGCTGCAGCGGAAGTTGCACTTGTCCGTCACGCTGATGCGCAGGTCGCGCAATGGGCGGCCCAGCTGGTCACGCAAGGCCGGTGTAGCTGCATCGGCGGCCACACCAGCAGGCCAAGGCAGGGGCGCAGGTTTATCTGCAACGACTGGGATGATGGTGGTGCGTGTGTTCGCCATGTGCACCATTGTGCCGCAGCATCGTTGGTCTTGCAGGGGCCGGGTATCCGGCGGTGGCGCGTGGGTGTCAGCCTGAGTTCAGTAAAATCAGCGCCAATAGGGGTGGGGCGCGTGCTGAAGTCGGTGCGGTGCTTGCATGCTTATGTTTTCGGTTAGTTACTTCGAATTACACAGAGAGAAACCATGTCTTTAAACAATGTCACGCCCGGTAAAAACGTACCCGAGGCGTTCAACGTCATCATCGAAATTTCTGCCAACGCAGACCCCGTGAAGTACGAAGTGGACAAGGAAAGCGGCGCGATTTTTGTGGATCGCTTCGTGGGCACTGCCATGCACTACCCCACCAACTACGGCTATGTGCCTCAAACCATTGCTGGTGACGGTGACCCTGTAGACGTGCTGGTGATGACACCCTTCCCATTGCCGCCTGGCGTGGTGATTGCTTGCCGTGCCGTGGGCATTTTGAACATGGAAGACGAGGGCGGTATGGACGGCAAGGTATTGGCCGTGCCCACAGACAAG
>JANREF010000214.1:1576-4480 GCA_030726195.1 Burkholderiaceae bacterium
GTCGTTTGTGGCATGAGTGCCCTGGCCATTTTGTGTTCGCCCTGCGCACCGCCTTCAAAACGCTGTACCCCGTTGGCGATGCACCATACCAGCGGCTGGTAGTAGCACGCTTCAAAGTGCAAGCAATCCACGCGGGCCAGTGCGCCCCAGTAGCGGCCAAAGGCGCCTATGACGGCACCCCTGTCGTCCAGCTCTAGGCCAATCAAACTGCAGGCAAAGGCCTGCCCTGCGTGGCTGTAGGCAACGAACATGAGCCAGTTGTCGGGCATGTCGGCGCGCATGGCCTGGAAAAATGCGGGCGTGAGGTAGGGCGCGTTGCCGTGTTCTAGGTAGGTTTGTTCATAGCACTGGTAAAACAGCTGCCAGTCCGCTTCGGTGATATCGGTACCGCGCTTGGCCTCAAAACGCACGCCGGCGTCGGCCACTTTGCGCCGTTCTTGTTTGATTTTTTTGCGTTTGTCCTGCGCCATGGTGGCCAAAAACGCATCGAAGTCGGCGTAGCCCGGTTGGGTGTTGTGCCAGTGGAACTGCACGGTTTGGCGCAACAGCATGCCAGCGTCTTCGCAGGCCGCGCGGTCAGCCTCGTCCACAAACAAGGCGTGCAGCGACGACACACCAATGGCCGCGCACGTGTCTATGACCGCACGCGCCAGTGCGCGTTTGTGCTCAGACGTGGCGGCAAGCAGACGCGGGCCGGGCACCGGAGTGAAAGGCGGTGCGATGACGGCCTTGGGGTAGTACGCTAGGCCGTGCTCTTGGTAGGCACGTGCCCACGCGAAGTCGAACACGTACTCCCCGTAGGAGTGCGACTTGATGTACATGGGGCAAATGCCCAGCAGCTGCTGTGGGGTGGCAGCGTGCGCATGGTGCCCTTCAACGGCGTCTGTGGTGGGGCCGGCGTCCTGACCCTCCCAAATGCTCACAAAGTAGGGCTGCCAGCCCGTGTCCAAGCAGGCGCTGGCGCTGTTGGTCATGGCTGCAATGTAGGCGTGGCGCACAAAGGGGTTGAGCGCACCGTTGTTGCATGCCAATAACAGAGCGTCCCACTGTGCTGCGCTGACCGAGTTGGGGTCTTGTATGACCCGGGTGACATAATTGCCCACGCTCATCGCTTTGCATCCCAATTTTTGTCACTCATGCGCATTTCAGTTGCTCAATTCAATTTCGTAGTCGGCGATCTCGCGGGCAATGCCCAGCGCATCGTACAAGCCGCGCAAGATGCGCACGCCCAAGGCTGCGACCTGTTGCTCACGCCGGAGTTGGCGTTGTCGGGCTATGGCGCGGAAGATTTGTACTTGCGTCCACAATTTGTGGCTGCCAGTGATGATGCCCTGAAAACCATTGCCGCGCAGACGGCCCACCTGGATGGCCTGCATATTGTGGTGGGACACGCCACGGCCCGCCCGGGCGAGGCCATTCGCACCGATAGCGTATCGACCGCGCCCTGTCTGAACATGGCCAGTGTGCTGTGTGCCGGACAAGTGGTTGCCAGTTACGCCAAGCGAGAGATACCCAACTACCAAGTCTTTGACGAGCGCCGCTACTTTGCCGCGGGCGACCAAGCGTGCGTGTTGGACGTTAATGGTACGAAAGTCGGTCTACTGATTTGTGAGGACGCTTGGTTTGACGCGCCTGCACAAGATGCCAAGGCGGCTGGCGCACAAGTGCTGGCCGTGATCAATGCATCGCCATTTCACATGGGTAAGAGCGTGCAGCGCGAAGTGGCCATGGCTGCGTTGGTGGCCCAAGTGGGTTTGCCACTGATGTATGCCCATATGGTGGGCGGGCAAGATGAGGTGGTGTTTGAGGGACGCAGCTTTATGCTCAACAGTGCAGGCCACACGGTGGCCAGAGCCAGTGCGTTCGCCGAGGACTTGTGCCACTGGTCGCTGGAAGAGGGCGGCACTTTGGCCCCCCTTGGCAGCGAGCCTGACGACGAGTTGAGTGACTTGTGGCACGCGCTGGTGCTGGGTGTGCGCGACTACGTGCACAAGAATAAATTTCCAAGTGTGGTCTTGGGCTTGTCCGGCGGAGTGGATTCAGCCCTGGTGTTGGCCATTGCGGTTGACGCCTTGGGCGCGCAGCGGGTGCGTGCGGTGATGATGCCTTCGCCTTACACGGCTGATATCTCTTGGATTGATGCTGCAGACATGGCCAAGCGCATGGGCGTGCGCTACACCGAGCTGGATATTGCGCCGCATTTTGAAGTGTTTAAGCAGTCGTTGAGCGCAGAGTTTGCGGGTATGGCCGAGGACGCCACGGAGGAGAACTTGCAGGCCCGCATACGCGGCACCTTGCTCATGGCGCTGAGCAATAAATTTGGCAGCATCGTGCTGACCACGGGCAATAAGAGTGAAATGGCCACGGGCTACTGCACCTTGTATGGCGACATGGCCGGTGGCTTTGCCGTCATCAAAGACGTGCTCAAAACCAAGGTGTTTGCCTTGTGCGGCTGGCGCAATGCGCACAACCCCTATGCGACCTGCGACGACCCCATTCCACAGCGCATCATCACGCGCCCGCCCAGCGCTGAGCTGCGCGCCGACCAAACCGACCAGGACAGCTTGCCCGACTATGCGGTGCTGGACGCCATCATTGCCGACTACGTCGAGCACGACGTGGCGCCGCACGACATTGTGGCCAAGGGCTTTGACCCCCAGGACGTTGCCAAAGTGGTGCGCTTGATTCGTATCAACGAGTACAAGCGACGCCAGTCGCCAATTGGGGTGCGCGTTAGCCATCGCGGTTTTGGCAAGGACTGGCGCTACCCCGTCACGAATCGCTTTTTCGGCGGCACGTGATGCCGCGTGGTGCCAGGCGTCGGCGTTGGTGTGGCTAGCGCATCACGTTGTTGACACCGCACCAGCGTCGCATGGCGTCAGTGTTGCATCAGTTGAGCTGAAA
>JANREF010000215.1:0-1310 GCA_030726195.1 Burkholderiaceae bacterium
TCAAACACCTTAATGCTTTACACGCGTCAGCGGCAAAGGCAAAGGCAAAGGCCTTGGAACTGACACTGACGCTGGCTCAGTGTGGCCTAACGCAGAACGCTTGACGCAGCAGGGTTTAGCGCTTGTCGGCTGGGGGCGTGGTGGCCGTGTGCGGTGCCATGCTGGTCATCAAGCTCAGGGTGTGGCGCAGCGCATATGCCACGGTGGCTGCGCGCACCTGCTCGCGGTTGCCACTGAACACCTGGTGCTGCGTGCGCACAACCCCGTCTATAGACCACGCCAGCCACACGGTGCCAACAGGCTTGGCCTCGCTGCCGCCAGTGGGGCCTGCGATGCCGGTTGTGGCCACCGTGATGGCCGCGCCCGTGCGCTCGGCACAGCCTTGTGCCATGGCCCTGGCCACGGGCTCGCTCACGGCGCCGTGGGTGTCGATCAACTCGGCATCCACGCCTAGCAACTGGACCTTGGATGCGTTGCTGTAAGTGACCAGCCCGGCCTCAAACCACTGGCTAGAGCCTGACCAATCGGTGCAGGCTTTGGCAATGCCGCCGCCTGTGCAGCTCTCGGCTGTGGCCATCAGCCATTGGCGTGCGATGAGGGCTTCGGCCAACTCGGGTATGCAGTTGTTCATGGTCGTGATCTTTTCAGCGTTGTGTGTATTGGTGTGAGCCTGCGGTGTAGTTGGTGGTGTCGCTGGCGCGCGCTGCAGCCCTGTGGCTGTTATAGCCAACTGTCCATGAGGCGAACACCCACGGCCCAGCACAGCAGCGTCATCGCTGCGGCGACCATGTCGTCCACCATCACGCCAAAGCCACCGCGCCAGCCAAACCCCTTGAAATGTTGGTCGGCCCATGCGGTGGGGCCAAACTTCACGGCGTCAAAGAACCGGAACAGTCCAAATGCGATGGCTTGCCCCAACAAGCCTTGCGGCATGACGACGAGCAAGACCAACCAAAACGCCACCACTTCATCCCACACCATGTGGCTGGAGTCCATGACTTGCATGTGTTCAGCGCAGACTTTGCAGGCCCAGCACCCCAGTACAAAGCCCACCGCAATGACGCCGCCCCATGCGCTCGCGCTCAGCCACTGGTTGAGTACCAAGTAAGCCGCCCACGCCCACAGTGTGCCAACCGTGCCCGGTGCAAGCCTGGCCAAGCCAGCGCCAAAGCCCAAAGCGATCAGGCGCGCAGGGTGGGCTCGCATGAAGCGCCATGAGGGAGGGGCGGTGTGGGGCAAGGGTGTGGCGGTCATGTGGTTCGCGGGGTGCCGGTGGCTTTGAAGTGGTCAAAGGCATGGTAGCGCGCATC
>JANREF010000215.1:1410-4459 GCA_030726195.1 Burkholderiaceae bacterium
GCGTAGTGGCGGCGCAGTGCAGGCTCGGCCAAGTGCAGCGCAGGGGCGGTGGGCAGCGCATCTATATCGATGCGTGCGCTCACGCCGCTGGCGCGCAGTATGTGTTGCAAGTCTCCCGCCAAGCCGTCGCTGATGTCCATGGCGCTGGTGGCCACGCCTCGCAGGGCCAGTCCCAAGGTGTTGCGTGGCGTGGGTGCTTCCAGTCGGTCTAGTGCTTGTTGCCATGCTGGCGGGCTGGCCAGCGCGCGAAGTGCGCAGGCTTGCCGGTCTTGGTTGAGTACGCCCAAGGCCCAAGCCGCCTCACCCACAGCGCCGCTGACCCACACCGTGTCGCCCACTTGCGCGCCGCTGCGCTGCAGCGATTGGCCTGCTTGCACATCGCCCATGACGGTGATGCAAATATTGAGCGGCCCGCGTGTGGTGTCGCCACCAACCAAGCTGCAGTCGTGCTGCGCCGCCAGTGCGAACAAACCTTCAGAAAACTGCTGCAGCCAGGCGTCGTCTGCGGTGGGCAAGGCCAAGCTGAGTGTGAAGCTGTGTGCCCGCGCACCCATGGCTGCTAGGTCACTCAGGTTCACGGCCAGCGCTTTGTGGCCTAAGCGCTTGGGGTTTGTGTCTGCAAAAAAATGACGCCCTGCCACCAACATGTCGCTGGACACGGCCAGCTGCGTATGCGGTGTGGTGGCCAGCACGGCACAGTCGTCTCCTGGGCCCAAGACCACATGCGCGCCCATCGTGTGTGGGCGCACAAAGTGGCGTCGGATGACATCAAACTCACCCTGCGTCTCAGGCGGTGTGTGGTTTGTCTTGGCTGGTTTGGTCATGACCGCTATTGTCGGCGGAATCGATGTGCGTGGCGTCGCCGCTGTCGCTGTGCGCTGCAACGCCTGTCGCACCAGCAGCGCCTGCGTGGCTGCCATCGCTGCCGTCACTGCCTTCGTGGTCATCGTCGTGCGTGCCGTGCTGGCCATAGTCCACGGGTTCAAACTGCGCATCCGCTACGGTCAGGCCGCGGTCTTCTGGGTTGTGGGGCACATCACCTGCCCAGCGCAGTGCGCGTGCGACCACGGGTGGGCCAATGGTTTCAAACACGGCAACCGCCGCAAGTACCACCGAAGCGACAATGGCGCCCGGATACGGGAATTGGTCGGCCGTGGTGTTGGCCAGGCCTATGGCCATGCCCGCCATGGGCAGCAAAATGAGGCCCACGTTGACGTTGGCTTTGCGCGGCCAGCCCATGAGCGACCCCGTAGCGGCCACACCCACCCACTTGGCCAGCGAGCGGGCCAGCACAAACACAGCGGCCGCCGGCGCAAAAGCAAGCATTTCCTTGAGGTGCAAGTTGGCGCCAGCGTACACAAACAACGCTACAAAAAACAACTCGAACGCAGGGCCAAACTCCATATTGGCCAGTACGTTTTTGCGCTCGACGCTGCGCACGACCACGCCCAGCACCAAGGGCGCAAACAACACCGACAGCTTGAACATCATGGCCAAGCCCAGCGTCATGGCCACCGCACCCACGACCAAGGCGAGGCTGTATTGCGCTGCACCTTGTGTGGTGCGCGCCACGTGGTGCAGCGCCAAGCCCATGAGCAGGCCTAGAACAGTCGAGCCCAACAGCTGGTAAGCAGGGCTGCCAATCATGGTGGCCAGTGGCGCATTCGACTGGTTGTACAGCGCGGGCAACAAGGCGGCAAACACCAAGAAGGCAATCACGTTGTTCAATGCCACCAAGGCCTCAGATCGCTCGGTGGTGGGGCCTTCGGCCCCCAACTCGTGCGCCACGTGTATGAGCACAGCGGGTGACGACGAAATGGCAATGGCACCAATCACAGCAGCAGGTAGCTGCGGCGTGCCCAGCCACACCAAGGCAAAGTACACGGCTGCAAATGTGAGCGCGGCCTCCACCAAGGACACGGCAATCAGCGCTTTGTCGTGCACGATGGCGCGCCAGTCCAGCGACAAGCCCAAGCGGTACAAAATCAAAGCCAACGAGATGTCGACCACAACCTTGGCGTTGGCCAGCGACTCGTAGCCGAACAAATGCAAGCCATTGGGGCCGGCCAGCAGGCCCACCAGCATGAAGCCGGTGATGGACGGTATCCAACTCACCCTGTGGGCCAAATAGCCGCCTAATGCGCCGCAAAACAGCAAAAAGCCGAAGAAAAACAATGTGTTGGTGGCAAGCGGTAGGGTGGGCAAAAAGTCCATACAACGATCAATTAATAATTAAGTTCGCCATGATAAGCGCGCCTTGGCCAGGGCGCTGCGCTTGGCGGTTAGCGCGCAACAATAAATGGGGGCCAGCTCGTGTAGAAGCGCACGCGATGGCAGGGCACGCGACGGTGCAGGTGGCGCAGTGGCGGCTCGTGCTGCTTGCCGTGCGACACGCGCTCAGTGCAGGTTGCCGGGCACTTCGCTGTGGGTTTGCAGTACAAACGGTGCAATGGCTGCGTCAAAACGGGTGCCGTCGACGGCTACGAAAAAGTAATAGCCGCTCATCATGCCTGCCGGTGTGCGCAGCTGCGCGCCACTGGTGTACTCAAACGCCTCACCGGGCTGCAACAAGGGCTGCTGGCCCACCACGCCTAAGCCGTCTACGGTTTCGACTTGGCCGTGCGCGTCTTCAATCTCCCAGTGCCTGGCAATGAGCTGTGCGGCAACCTGACCTTGGTTTTCTATGGCCACCTTGTAGGCAAAGGTGTACAGGCCTTGCGCGGGGCTGGACTGCTCGGGCAAGTACTGTGGCTTGACGGTGATGTGAAAGGCGTATGCGTTGCTCATACGGCAATGGTAGCGCGCGTGTATGCACTTGGCTGCAGTGCGACAATACGGCAGTTAAAAATAAACTGCCTTCATCATCTTCATTCACTCACGGCCACACACGGCTACCCCCACTGTTCGACGCAACACACCATGACTTTTCGCATCGCACCTTCCATCTTGTCCGCCGATTTTGCCAAGCTGGGCCAAGAGGTCTCAGACGTTATTGCCGCTGGCGCTGACTGGATTCACTTTGACGTGATGGACAACCACTATGTGCCCA
>JANREF010000216.1 GCA_030726195.1 Burkholderiaceae bacterium
TAAGCATGGGTGGGCCACAAGCGGGTAACGGCGTTCGCGAGGAGCGCATGCTCAGCGAGCGCTTGCAGCGCGCTGGCTACCTCGCCGATGAAGACCTGGCCACCACCGTGTGGCTGGCGTCGGCCTTGCAGCGCCCGTTGCTCATTGAGGGCGATGCTGGCGTGGGCAAAACCGCCTTGGCCATTGCGTTGGCACAAGCCCAATCGGCTTCGTTGGTTCGCTTGCAATGCTTTGAAGGTTTGGACTTGGCGCAAGCCGCTTACGAGTGGAACTACGCCAAGCAACTCATGGCCATACGTCTGAGCGAGTCGGGTGCGCCGGGCCAGCAGGCGTTGCGCGAGTCGGATGTGTTCAGTCGAGACTATTTGCTAGAGCGCCCTTTGTTGCGCGCCATCAGTCAAGATGGGCCTTGCGTGTTGTTGATCGATGAGGTGGACCGCGCAGATGAGGCCTTCGAGGCGTTCTTGTTGGAAGTGCTGGCCGAGTATCAAATCACCGTGCCCGAGGTTGGCACCTTGCGCGCCAAGCACATTCCGCAAGTCATTCTCACCAGCAACGGTACGCGCGAGCTGTCGGACGCCCTGCGTCGCCGGTGTTTGTACCATTACCTCGACTACCCCAGTTTGGCCAGAGAGATTGCCATTGTGAAGTCTGCGTTGCCGCAGGCCGATACAGTGTTGGTGGAAGAGGCGGTGCAGTTTGTGCAGCGCTTGCGCACCGAAGACTTGGCCAAAATACCCGGTATTGCAGAGACGCTGGACTGGGTTCGCGCCTTGTTCCAACTGGGCCACAGCAGCCTGCCCGAGGACATCACACAAGCCATGGGTACGCTGGGTTGTTTGCTCAAGACACGCGAAGACCGCTTCTTGATGGGCGCGGATCGTGTGCGCCAAGTGGTGGAGGGTCGACGCAGCATAGGCGTGGCGGAGAAGGATGGGCAGGCCGCGCAGGTCAGCGTATGACGGCTGCGCCAAGCCCTCGCGAACCAGCCGCTGCGGGCGTGCCTGCCGGTGAGCGCTTGGCCAGCTTCGCCGTGCTGTTGCGTGAGCACGGCATGACAGTCGGCGTGGCTGAGCAGCAGGCCATGCTCCAAGCAGCCACCCTGTGCGGTGTTTTGCGCGAATCGGTTGTAGAGGCGGCATGGCGATCCATTGCCTGTCACAGCCATAGGGAGTGGAAGCTGTGGGACGACGTGTACCAGCGGTTTTGGCACCCCGAGAAATTGCGCGGCGGCGTGAAGGTGAGTGGGCAAACGCGCCCCAGCCGCAACTTGCGTCAAAGCGTGCAAGACATGCACGACCAAATGAACCGAGATGCGGGCGCAGCCAGCAAGCCCGGGGCCAACAACGCTGCGCCGAATACAGCGTCAGACCAGGCCTCGGCCACGGGCAGTGACGACAACGGCACCAGCCCACGTGCACAAGGCGGTGCAAGCCAAAGCGAGGCCTTGCACCAACGCGACGGACAGATGTGGCTGCCGCAAGAGCTGGGCGCTTTGCGTCAATTGGCGCGTCAAATTGTGGCCAAGTTGCAGCCCAAGCCCACCCGGCGTTGGCGCTGTGCACCCAATGGGCGGCGTTTGGATGTGCGCCAAACCTTCAGGGACAGCGTGGCATGCGGTGGTGAGCTGATACACCCGAGCTGGCAGGTTAAGCGCACGCAGCCACCCCGTTTGTTCATACTGGCCGACGTGAGTCGCTCCATGGAGTCGCACGCGGCCTTGTTCTTGCGCGTGGCCCGCGCCTTTGCACTAGAGGCAGATGCCCGCGTGTTTGTGTTTCACACGCGATTGGCCGAGGTCACGCCATTGATGCACCGCGATACCGCTGCGGTGCAAGAAAAGGTCAATGCCGTGACCGCAGGTTTTGGCGGCGGCACGCGCATTGCTGCAAGTTTGCAAGATTTTTCAAGAAACCACGCGCGCGCGCAGATTAACAGAGGTGCGCGCGTCTGGGTGTTTTCAGACGGGTTTGATACCGATGAGCCGGCCCTGTTGGGGCAGGCCTTGAAAGAGGTGCGCGCACGTGGTGCACGCATCACCTGGTTTCACCCGACGCGACAAGTGCCTGGCGCGATGGCGCTGCAACGTGCGCGCGGTTTGATTGAGCGTTTTGTGCCCCTGGCCAGCTTGGCTGATTTGGCAGCGGCCAGAGCCAGCTTGTATTGAGCGCGAGTGGGTCGTTTGTATAGTGGTTGTTGGATGTTGAATTCAAGGAGATGGCGATGAATAGAACCGAGTGGATCAGGCAAGCCGATCGCTTGCATGCAGCGGGTCAGCCGTTTGCATTGGTCACGGTGCTGCGCGCGTTTGCGCCCACATCAAGCAAGGCCGGCGACAAGGCCGTGGTGACTGCCGAGGGCCTCATTCATGGCTGGATTGGTGGGGGCTGCGCCCAGCCTGCGGTGGTGAAAACAGTGAGGCGTGTGCTGCTCGATGGCCAGCCGCGCACGATTCGCATTTCCCCTTCTGATGAAAGCGTAGAGCGCGACATTGGGGATGTACTGGAATTTGGTATGGCCTGCCATTCAGGCGGCACTTTGGAGTTGTTTGTGGACCCAGTTTTACCTGCCGCCATGCTGACCGTTGTGGGCGACTCGCCCGTTGCCCGGGCCTTGGTGAGCCTTGCACCACGTGTGGGTCTGCGCGTGGCTGTGGTGGCGCACGGCGCTGTTGCCAGCGATTTCGCCGACGCCAGTGTGGTGGTGGACAGCGACGATCTGCAGCGCGTGGCCGAGCAGTTGGCGTCCACGCCCTTTGCAGTGGTGGCCACGCAAGGGCGGCGCGATGTGCAAGGCCTCAAGGCCGCGTTGTCGCTGCAGCCTGAGCGCCTGTGGTTTGTGGCCAGTGCAACCAAAGCACGTGTGCTGTTGGACGCGCTGGTGAGCAGTGGTGAGTCAGAGGAAGCGGTGCGCCGCATTGTGGCGCCCGCTGGCGAGTCGATTGGCGCACAAACGCCAGAAGAAATTGCCTTGTCGGTGCTGGCGTCGGTGGTGGCGGCCAAGCGCGGCCGCGCTGAGGCAGCGCCTGCTGTTACCTCTACTGGTACGACTGCTACGACTGCTACGACTGTTACTACTGCTGCTGCTACTGCTGTTGCTACTGCTGCTGCTACTGCGTCACCGCAGCTTGCCGATACCGCTGCGTCTGGCGGCTGTTGTGGTTCGGCCAAGAAGGCCGCAGCCGTGGTGGTACCGCCCCAATCTTGCTGCGGAGGTTGATATGGGTTGCATTCTGAAAGGTGGCGGTGGCTTGTACAGCCGTGTGGCCGTGGGAGCCGTGCTGTTGGCCGCGGGGTCTGGCTCGCGCATGGGCCTGCGCCCAAAGAGCTTGCTAGAGCTTGGGGGTGTGCCGTTGATACGGCGTCAACTCATTGCCTTGTCCGGCGCTGGTGTTGACGAAGTGGTGGTGGTGCTGGGGCACTATGCCGAGCGCATAGAAGAAGCGGTGCGCGATTTCCCGGTCACGCTGGTGCGCAATGCGTCGCCTGACGATGGACAAATATCCTCGTTGCGTTTGGGATTGCAGGCCTTGTCGCCCAAGTTGGATGCCGCGGTGGTGGTGTTGGCTGATCAGCCGTTGATCAACTCGCAAGACATCAATGAGCTCATTGGTGCCTATAAAAAACGCCCGCAAGGCACGCAAGTGGTGCAGCCAACTGTAGACGGCTTGCCCGGCAACCCCGTGATGTTCACGTCCGAGGTGCGCGACCAAATTTTGGCCGGTCAGGCCAACGTGGGCTGCAAGCAGTGGCAAGCCCAACACCCTGAGCAAGTGCACCAATGGGTCACAGCGGTCACCCGTTACAGGACGGATGTGGACACGCTGGACGACATTGAGGCCTTGGCCGCACGCACGGGCCACCGTTTGCGCTGGCCTGCCGATTTGAGCGTGGCAGCGACCGCCAGCTGAGGCACAGGGTATGCAGGCCAACCCGCTGCTGCAATATTGGCACACGCCTATGGGCGTGCACCACTTTGCCAATGCGCAAGCGGTCAACGAGGTGTTGGTGCGTGTCTTTGAGAGCATGCGTGCCACCGATGTGCGCTTGGCAGGCACACTGCCCAAGCCCTTTTACGCCAGCCGAGATGATTTGCTTGGCCGCATTCGACTCTCAGAGTGGGACGCGTTGGTGGCCTTCATTGTGGACAGCGTTCGCCAAACGGTGGTGCTGGCCAACCAAGGTGCGTGGACTGAGGCCAAGCCAGGGTTGCACATTGCGCTGCGTGGCGTGTGGTTTCAAACCTCTAACCGCGGTAGCCACCACGATGTGCACACGCATGGCAACTGTTCATGGTCGGGGGTGTACTGCGTGCAGGTTGACCCGCAACAGCCGCGAGAGAGCCACGAGGTGTTTGGCCTGCTCAATGGCGTGACGCGCTTTTACGGCCCATACGCCCACAACCTCGCGGGTGGGGCTATGGATTTTGGCAATGCTTAT
>JANREF010000217.1 GCA_030726195.1 Burkholderiaceae bacterium
GGTGGGGTACCGCGGTCTCGGGTGTGTGGGCGTTCGAGCGTGCGGGTGGCGCGGGCGTGGTGTGTTCGGGCGATGTTCGCATGGGGCGCGGGCGCGCTGTTGTTGCGGTTGTTTGCGCGTCACATGCTCCGAGTGCCATGTCATCAATGCAGTCACACCAGACTTGATCTGGTGTCTGTTTGCGTGCTTCAACGTTGCTCAGCGCAGACCCTCGGGTCAAGCCCGAGGGTAACGGGGGTGGGGTACCGCGGTCTCGGGTGTGTGGGCGTTCGAGCGTGCGGGTGGCGCGGGTGTGCGGGTGTTATGTCCGATTGGATGTTGCAGGCGTGCGGTGCGGTTATTCGAGGGTATGCTGGGGAGACTGTTTTCTGGCGTTCATCTGGCGTTCATCTCGCGCAGGTCAGGCGTGCCGGGTAATGTTTCAACAAGTTCAAGGAGCCGTGCGATGTTTAAATTCAAGTCCAAAGCGGCAGCAGACTTGATCATGCTCAATGCGCATGGTCAGGTGGTGTTGCAAGCCTGGGGCAAGGCGCCCACTGCGCAGGGTGTGGTGTTGGTGCAGGATATGCCCAGCGCCATCACAAGCTTGCAGCACTACGCGGCGCAGCACGACCAAATGAGTCCGTTGGATCCGTTGAATCAGCAAGCCGGCCATAGCCCACAAGCGAGCGCCAATGGCGCAGGAGGTGGTGACGACGACGGCAACGACAGTGAAGGTGATGCGTCTGTAGGGGGCGGTGTGTCGTGGTCGGTGCGGTTTGCGCCGCTGGTGGCCATGCTCAAGCAATGTTTGGCTGAGCAGGCCGATGTGACATGGCATGTGACTTGAGCCCTCAGCCTTGAGCCTTGAGCCTGTAACGGCCCGTGAGTGAAGCACCGACGCCTCAAAACGCTTGCACGTCCATGCATCAAATCAAGTTGCCACGCCACGCGCTGGCCAAACCCAACTAGGCCAGTGGTGGCGATGCCAGCTTATTCGTAGCTGCGCGCGTCCTCAATGACTTTGCCGTCATTGGGCAAAGAGGTGGGTTTGACCACTTGTATGTCGGCGCGCAATTTGGTGACGTCGCGCACCGCAGCACCCAAGGCGTTGAGCGTGTGGTCGTCCAAAGTGTCGGCTTCTACGTGTAGGGTCAAGTGGTCGTTGGCCATTTCACCTGTTACTACCAAGCGCGCACGGCCACTGAGGCTTGGGAATTTGCGCATGATTTCACTGACTTGCCCTGGGTGTACAAACATACCGCGCACTTTGGTGGTTTGGTCGGCGCGGCCCATCCAGCCTTTGATACGGGTGTTGGTGCGTCCACTTGGGCATTGGCCTGGCAGTACAGCTGACAAGTCGCCAGTGCCAAAACGAATCAAGGGGTAGGCGGTGTTCAGTGTGGTGATGACCAGCTCGCCCACTTCGCCGGGCTCGACAGGGTCGCCGGTGCCCGGGCGCACAATTTCCACAATCACGCCCTCGTCTATGACCATGCCTTCAAGCGCAGGCGTTTCGTAGGCGATGAGGCCCACATCGGCAGTGGCGTAGCACTGCAACACTTCTATGCCACGCTCTTTAAACCATGCGCGCAGCGAGGGTGGCAAAGCTTCGCCCGAGACCAGTGCTTTGGTTACGCTGGGCAGGGCCACGCCCATGTCTTGGGCTTTTTCCAAAATGATGCGTAAAAAGCTGGGCGTGCCAATGTAGCCTGCCGGCTTGAGTTCGGCCATGGCGGCGACTTGTTGCTCGGTTTGGCCAATGCCACCCGGAAACACCGTGCAGCCTATGGCGCGTGCCGCACAGTCCATCATAGAGCCCGCTGGCGTGAAGTGGTAAGAGAAGCAGTTGTGTATGAGGTCGCCAGGCCTAAAGCCAGCGGCATAGACCGCACGGGCTGTGCGCCAGTAGTCGGTGGCGGTGCCTTCAGGCTCGTAAATGGTGCCGGGGCTGGCAAACACGTGCGGCATGTGTTGGCCGTAGGCCAAGGTGGAAAAGCCACCAAATACGTCTTGTGCGCGCGTGGCTTGCTGGCGGGCCAGCAGCTCGTACTTGCGTGTGACGGGCAGCGCGGCCAACGCGGCCAGGCTGTTCACTGCGCCCGCATCCACGCCCTTGAGCAAGTCGGCAAAGGCTGGCGCTTTAGATTGCGCATGGGCCACCATGGCAGGCAAGGCCGCCATAAGGCGTGCGTGACGCGCCTGTGGTGTTTGGGTTTCTAAGTCGTCGTAGTGTGCGTGAGTCATGCGAGCAATGTGTAGCGTGGTACAGCGTGGCGTAAGAGAGCTTGGCGGTGTAGAACGTAGCGGCGCGGTGGGCACTGGTGCCGGACTTAAGCCAACCAGCGCTTGCGGCGCTTGTAACTCTTGACGTCTTTGAACGACTTGCGCTCGCCACCGCCCATGCCGAGATAAAACTCTTTCACGTCTTCGTTGTTGCGCAGGTCTTGCGCAGCGCCGTCCATCACGATACGGCCCGACTCCATGATGTAGCCGTAGTCGGCGTATTTCAGTGCCATGTTGGTGTTTTGCTCGGCCAGCAAAAAGGTCACGCCTTCTTTTTGGTTGAGGTCTTTCACGATTTCAAACACCTCTTCCACAATCTGTGGCGCCAAGCCCATAGAGGGCTCGTCGAGTAGCACCACGCTGGGGCTGGCCATGATGGCACGGCCAATGGCGCACATTTGTTGCTCACCGCCTGAGGTGTAGGCTGCCAGCGAGCTGCGGCGTGTTTTGAGGCGTGGAAAATAGGCGTAAACCTTGTCCAAGTTGGCTTGAATCTCGGCCTTGTCTGTGCGTGTGTATGCACCTGTGAGCAAGTTCTCTTCAATGCTGAGGTGGGCAAAGCAGTGACGACCTTCCATGACTTGCACCACGCCGCGCTTGACCAAGTCAGCAGGCGTGAGGTTTTCAATGCGCTCACCGCGCAGCTCCACCGAGCCTTTGGTCACTTCACCACGCTCACCTTTGAGCAGGTTGGAGATCGCGCGCAGCGTGGTGGTTTTGCCCGCGCCGTTGCCACCCAAAATGGCAGCGATTTGGCCTTTTTGAACCTGCAACGACACGCCCTTGAGCACCAAGATGACGTGGTTGTAAATGACTTCAATGCCGTTGACGTTGAGTACGGTTTGGTCGGCAGTGGTCGGTGGCAAAGTGCTGGCGTTCATACGGTCTTTCTGCAACAAAACGAATGCGGTAATAACGGGTCTGTTGGTGGACAGGCTTGTGTCAAAACGCCTAGCGGTTGTGGGCTAAGCGGCTTGACGCAAGGGCCTAGCAGGCGGTGTGCCCGCTAGGCCTATGCGCTGCGCTTGCGGGTAGCGGGTGCTACGGGCAGGCGCAGTGGTTATGCATCAAGAGCTGCAGTCAGAGGCAGGGCGACGCTTCAGGCCTTTTTCGGCTGCGTACTTGTCGGCAGCAGCTTTGACCATTGGGTTGATGATGGACATGTCGGCTTCCAACCAGTCGGAGGTGAAGACCCACTTGCTGCCGTCCCATGTGTGCACGCGCGCAGCGCCCGCACCCATGTGGTCTTTACAAGAGGTGGACACAGGCTTCATCACGCCTTCGAAGCCCAGCTTCTTGATTTGGGCGTCTGTGATGTCCATGTTCTCCAAGCCCCAACGCACTTGCGCGCCGGTCATGACCTTGTTGCCGTACTTGGCTTGTGCAGAGCGAACGCCCTCAACAGCCATGGCTGCGGCGACAACACCACGCATGTACAACACTTGGCCGACTTCCTCTTTAGGACCGGTGCCGTTGCCTTTGCCGTGCAGCTTGCTCAGGATTTCCTTCACAACTGCTGCGTTGGGCTCAGCGCCGTGCTGCAGTGCCAAGGCGTTGTAGCCCTTTGCACCAGCGGCAACGTCTTTCACGTCAGGCTCAGCACCTGACCACCATACGCCGTACATCTTCTCGCGTGGGTAGCCTGTGGCTTGTGCTTCTTTGATGGCGGTGGAGTTCATCACGCCCCAACCCCACAGCAACACGTAGTCAGGACGCTCGCGACGCACTTGCAGCCATGTGGCTTTTTGCTCCACACCGGGGTGTGTCACAGGCAGCAGCAATGGCTTGAAGCCGTGCATGGCAGCACGCTCTTGCAACATAGGAATGGCTTCTTTACCAAATGGGCTGTCGTGGTACACCAAGCCAATGGTCTTGCCCTTGAGCTTGTCCATGCCACCGGCTTTTTGGCCGATGTGTTGAATCAACACGTCTACCGCAGTCCAGTAGGTGCCTACCAGCGGGAAGTTCCACTTGAATATGCCGCCGTCGGCAGACTCACTGCGGCCGTAGCCAGAAGTGATGAGTGGGATCTCGTCTTTAGGTGCTTTTTCAGTCAGGGCAAAGGTGATGCCGGTAGACAAAGGCTGGAACACCGTAGCGCCGCCGTTTTTGCCTTTCAGGCGCTCGTAGCACTCCACACCACGGTCGGTAGCGTAGCCAGTCTCACAC
>JANREF010000218.1:0-1956 GCA_030726195.1 Burkholderiaceae bacterium
ACGGCACCTTTTCTATCGTGCCAGAAGGGGAGGCCAAAATCAGGGCTGCGCGCACGGTGGCTGGGCCCGTAGCAGCGTCGGATGGCGGCCAGATTGTGACGAAGATTTTTCGCTTGCAGCACGAAAACGTCAACGCCTTGGTGCCCATACTGCGTCCACTCATAGCGCCCAACAACACCATCAACGCCATTCCCAGCAGCAACTCCTTGGTCATTACGGACTATGCCGACAACCTCAAAAAGATAGAGCGATTGGTGCAGGTGCTGGATAAAGACGCTTATGTTGATCTTGACGTGTTGCCGCTGACCTATGCGATCGCGGGAGAGTTGGCGCCCATCGTGCGCGACCTGCTTGATGCTGGGCGAGCCAATGCGGGCAACAACCGAGCGCAGAACGCCGAGTCCTCGCCAGTCGTGATTCCGGATGCTCGCATCAACGCCTTACTCGTTCGCGGCACAAACGACGCCATGAACGCCATGATCCGCTCCATCGTGGCGAAGCTTGACGTGCCCTCGGCCTCGGGGGCGGCGGGTGCAAGTCAAGACATACATGTGGTGTACCTGAAAAACGCCGACGCACAGCAGCTTGCCGTGACATTGCGCGCGGCATTGGCAAGCAGCTTAGGCGGTACACCTGCGGGCAATGCACCAACCGGTAACAAGTCCGCTGCGTCCGGTGGCGCCGCTAGCAGCTCAACAGGGGGCTCAGCAGGTGGCACGGCCGACCTTGCAACAACTGGTGGCAATATCCAAGCCGACACGACGACCAACTCGTTGATCATCTCGGCACCCGAGGCTCAATACAGGCAACTCTTGGGCGTGATCGATAAATTGGATGCACGTCGAGCGCAGGTCTATGTCGAGAGTTTGATCGCCGAGATCAGTGCCGATAAAACAGCCGAGCTGGGCGTGCAGTGGCAAGGCGTGATTGGGTCTGCAGGCGGGGCTGCGGTTGGGGTGTTGGGTACGAACTTTGGCATTGGCGGCGCGAATATCGTGGGCTTGTCGCAGGGGCTGGCCAGCGGGGTGGTAGCACCCTCGACGGGTGTGAACTTTGGCTACGTCAGTCGCGTCAATGGCACGCCAACCCTGGGCTTGCTCGCGCGCTTCTTAGAGTCCAGTGGTGAGGCCAACGTATTGTCCACACCCAACTTGGTCACGCTTGACAACCACGAGGCCAAAATTGTCATCGGTCAAAACGTGCCTTTCGTTACGGGGCAATACACCAGCAACAACGCCGCCAACGGTTCGGTTAATCCGTTTCAAACCGTGGAGCGCAAAGACGTGGGTTTGACCTTGCGTGTCAAGCCACAAATCAGCGAGAGCGGCACGGTGAAGATGCAGATTTTCCAAGAGGTCAGCCGACTCGATGCCGCCTCTGTCAATTCATCGGCCGGTTTGATCACACAGAAGCGCTCGATTGAGTCCAATGTGCTGGTCGAAGATGGGTCCATCGTCGTGTTGGGCGGCTTGCTGCAAGATGATTTCGGCACTGGTGAGGAAAAAGTACCTGGCTTGGGTGACTTGCCTATTCTGGGCGGTTTGTTCAGGGCAGAGACCAAGGTGAGGAAAAAAACCAACCTGATGATTTTTTTGCGTCCTGTGGTCTTGCGCGGTGGCGAGTCTACACAGAAATTCTCCGCGCAACGCTACAACCAAATTCGCCAAGAGCAGCTAGACCGTCAGCCGGTTGAGGCGGGACCGGATACCGAGGGCAAGAGCGCGCCAGAGTCGGCTGTGATTCCAGAGTTGCGCTTGCCTTGAGCGTGCATTGAATCCATTTTGGCTTGTAAAGAAACACGAGACACGCATGCGCCATCCACTGCCTTATTCGTTCGCCCACAGCAATCACCTGTTGCTTGAATCGGATGGCGAGCGCTCGCTCGCGATGTGGGTGTGTCCTGAGACAGCATTGGCAGCGTGGTGGACGCGCAGGTACGCTCCCCTCCCTTCGTCT
>JANREF010000218.1:1966-4430 GCA_030726195.1 Burkholderiaceae bacterium
GGTCTGAGGTGTTCAGAGCGCATGCCGCCTTCGACATAGACGTGCGTCACACCACCCTAGAACAGCTGCAAACACAGATTGCACAGGCTTATGCAGCGGGCACCGGAGAGGCGGGTGCCAGTGCTGCAGATGTGGTGATTGAGGTGGAGTCTGCAGCCGACCTGTCGCGCATGATGCAAGAGCTGCCGCCCATTGAGGATTTGCTGGAGGCCAGCGACGAGGCGCCCATTATCCGCATGCTCAATGCCTTGCTCACGCAGGCTGCGCGGGACAACGCCAGTGACATTCACATCGAGCCCTACGACCGCTACTCTTGCGTGCGTTTGCGCATCGACGGCACCTTGCGCGAGCTGGTTCGTCCCAACCGCGCCTTGCATGCGGCATTGATATCGCGTCTCAAAATCATGGCCGAGCTGGACATTGCGGAGAAGCGCTTGCCGCAGGACGGACGCATCAGTCTGCGCTTGGGCTCTCGCTCGGTTGATGTGCGCGTCTCTACCATTCCGTGCGCTCAAGGCGAGCGAGCGGTGCTCAGGCTGTTGGACAAAAGCGCAGCGAACTTGCGTTTGGAGGCGGTGGGAATCAATGGCGCGTTGTTGGCGCAAGTGGAGCATCTCTTGAAGCAGCCTAACGGGCTGTTTTTGGTCACCGGTCCAACGGGTAGCGGTAAGACAACCACCTTGTATGCGGCCTTGCAGAAAATGAATGCGAAAGAGGTCAACATCATGACGGTGGAAGACCCCATTGAATACGAGCTGCCCGGTATCGGGCAGACCCAAGTCAATGCCAAGATCGATTTGACATTTGCTGCGGCCTTGCGCTCTATCCTGCGTCAAGACCCAGACGTCATCATGATCGGTGAAATCCGAGATGCCCAGACGGCGCAAATTGCCGTACAAGCCTCGCTCACAGGTCACTTGGTCATTGCAACCTTGCACACCAACGACGCAGTAAGCGCTGTGACCCGGCTCACCGACATGGGCATAGAGCCCTATTTACTCAGTTCATCCTTGTTGGGTGTACTGGCGCAGCGCTTGGTGCGCAAAGTGTGTTCGTCTTGTGGCGGCGCTGGGTGTACTGCGTGTACCGGCGTTGGCTATGCCGGGCGCACCGGTATTTTTGAGCTGCTGGTGTGCGACAGTGTCATGCGTCAACGCATTCATGACCAGGCCGCCGAGGCCGACTTGCGCGAGAGTGCCTTGGCCAATGGCATGGTGGAGATGCGCGATTACGGGCAGACCTTGGTGGCGCGTGGCATTACTACAGCCGAAGAGCTGTTGCGCGTTACAAAAGGCTAAGGTATGGCGCTGTACCACTTCGAGGCTATTCAAGCGGATGGAAAAACGCGCAAAGGCTTGATCGAGGGAGATGCCGAACGCAGTGCGCGCAACAAACTGCGCGCGCAAGGTCTAACGCCCATCTCCATACAGGCTGTCTCGCAAGGCGATGGTGGGCCGGAGCTGGCGTTTTGGCAGCGGAAAATGTACCTCAGGCCGGCGTTTTCGCTGGCGCAGCGCACGGTCTTCATTCGCCAATTGGCCAGTTTGATCGATGGTGGTTTGTCGCTGGAGCGAACGCTGATTGCGCTGCGCGATGAGGCCGAGCAACCACGCATCAGAGAAATCATTTCCAGTATTTTGGTGGAAGTCACTGGTGGCGCCACCTTGACCCATGCCTTGGATATGTTCCCTGGCGAGTTTCCTGCGATGGACAGGGCCGTGGTGTCGGCGGGTGAGCACAGCGGCCAATTTGCGGCGGTGCTGCTGCAATTGGCCAATGAGTTGGAGCAAAGCCAGGCACTGCGCTCCAAGCTGCTGGGCGCGGCACTCTACCCGGCTATCGTTTGTATCGTGGCGATCGCCATCACCATTTTCCTGTTGGGATCGGTCGTGCCGCAAGTCACAGAGGTGTTTGCAGACAACCGCTACCCATTGCCAGCGCTCACCCAGGTGATGCTGGCCATCAGTCA
This sequence comes from Burkholderiaceae bacterium, assembly GCA_030726195.1. GTDB lineage: Bacteria > Pseudomonadota > Gammaproteobacteria > Burkholderiales > Burkholderiaceae_C > RS62. The sequence goes on from JANREF010000218.1 coordinate 3,936, forward strand.
GTTCGTCAACGCTTGGGGCTGGTGGGTTGCATTGGCGGGGTTGATCGCCGCCGTTGCGCTGAGGGTTGCTTTGCGGCTGGAGCGCGTCAGGGCCGCTTGGGACAGCGCTTGGCTCAAAGTGCCCGTGTGGGGGCGATTGGTCAGGGGCTACAACAGCGCTAGATTCGCCTCGACGCTTGCATTGCTTGTAGGCGCAGGCGTGCCCATCATCAAAGCGCTTCAAACGGCGGCCGGTACCTTGTCCAACGCAGCCATGCGCTCGGACGCATTGAGCGCCTTGGTCAGTGTTCGAGAGGGTGCGCCCTTGTCCATGGCGCTGGAGCGCAACGGTCGTTTCCCGAACATGTTGTTGATCTTCACCCGCCTAGGTGAGAAAACGGGCGACTTGCCCACCATGCTGCAGCGCGCAGCAGCGCACAGCAGCAGCGATATCCAACGCCGCGCATTGTTGCTGGCCACAGTGTTGGAGCCGCTGTTGATTGTGGCGATGGGCGG
>JANREF010000219.1 GCA_030726195.1 Burkholderiaceae bacterium
ACCAAGCAAGGCACCTTGCCCAAGGGGTTGGCCTGCGCGATGGACGTATCGGCATGCCACACGTCTTCTTCTACAAATCGGTAATCTAGTTTTTTATCAATCATCACCACACGCACTTTGCGTACGTAAGGACTGGTGAGCGAACCGATGATTTTCATAGTGTGACAGCGAGGGCCAAAGTGACAGGAAGAGGCTGATTTTAGCGACTAAAAAACCCGCCCACGTACAATCGGCACATTCCCAACACCCCTGACATGGACCCGCTTACAGGGTTCTTGACAACTGCTGCCAACCTTATGAGCCAAACCGACGCTACCACCGCCATGAGCGCCTCCATTTCCGCCTTATCACCACTGGACGGGCGCTACCACACCAAGCTGGCGCCGCTGCGTCCCATCATGAGCGAGCACGGCTACATGCACAAGCGCGTGCAGGTTGAAGTGACATGGTTTATTGCGCTCACACAAGCCCAGTTGGCCGAGTGCCCGGCGCTGTCGCCCGCTGCCACCGCGCACCTGTTGGGCTTGGTTCAACAGTACAGCGAGGCCGACACCATGGCCATCAAACTCATCGAGCGCGAAACAAACCACGATGTGAAAGCCGTGGAGTACTGGATCAAGCGCTCATTTGCCAAAGACGGCGTAGCCCCCGATGTGCAACAAGAGCTGGCCAAAGCGTCTGAGTTTGTGCACTTTGCATGCACCAGCGAAGACATCAACAACACCAGCCACGCGCTGCAAATCAAGGCTGCGCGTGAGCACGTGTTGTTGCCCCTGCTCACGCAAGTCACCCACAAGCTGCAAGACATGGCCACCGCTTACGCGCACGTGCCCATGCTCAGCCGCACCCACGGCCAAACCGCCAGCCCCACCACGGTGGGCAAAGAAATTGCCAACGTTGCCGTGCGTTTACAGCGCGCCATGCAGCGCATTGAACAAGTGGCCATCATGGCCAAGATGAACGGCGCGGTGGGCAACTACAACGCCCACCTGAGCGCTTGGCCAGACGTGGACTGGGAAGCATTTGCCAAACGCGTGGTCGAAGCCCCAGAGCCCGCAGGCCTGGGCTTGACGTTTCAGGACTACAGCATCCAAATCGAGCCGCACGACTACATGGCCGAGTTGTTTGACGCCATGGCGCGCACCAACACCATTCTCATAGACTGGTCGCGCGACGTGTGGGGCTACGTGAGCCTGGGCTACTTCAAGCAACGCTTGAAAGACGGTGAAATTGGCTCGTCCACCATGCCGCACAAAGTCAACCCTATCGACTTTGAAAATGCTGAGGGCAACCTGGGCCTGGCCAATGCACTGCTGCGCCACCTGAGCGAAAAGCTGCCCATCTCACGCTGGCAGCGCGACCTCACGGACAGCACCGTGCTGCGCAATATTGGCGTGGCCTTTGGCTACACCACATTGGCCTACCAGTCGCTGCTGACGGGTTTGAACAAACTAGAACTCAACGAAGAGGCGCTGGCCAACGACTTGGACAATGCGTGGGAAGTATTGGCAGAGCCGATTCAAACGGTGATGCGCCGCTACGCCATTGAAGGCGCTTACGAGCAACTCAAAGCGGTGACACGTGGCAAGACAGTGACCCGCGAAGCCTTGCATGGCCTGATCAACGACTTGGCCATACCAGCGCCAGACAAAGCCCGCTTACTGGCCATGACGCCTGGCAGTTATGTGGGCAAGGCTGCCGAACTGGCCTTGCGCGCAGGGCAGCGCACTGCGTGAGTCTCGCCGCGGCTCAATCGGCCGCGAGCTTGCCCTCTAGTGCGCGTTCGCTGTAGCGGTTGAAGCGCCAAGCATCGGCCTCGATGGTGATGCGCCGCCACACGCGGCGTTTTTCACCGGGCGACATTTCCGGCCAAAACTGCACCTCGTCAAAAGTGCGGCCACAGCCTTTGCACAAGTCGTCGCCTTGGCTGGTGGAGCAAATGGCAATGCACGGCGTGTCTGGCGTGCTGTCAAACCATGCCGACCAAGCCTCAAATGCAGGCCGCGGCATGCTGTCCTCATCGGCCTCGGTCTCGCCGTAGTACACCAGCAAGGCGTACACCTGGGCCAAGTGGCGCAGCGGCTCGCACAGCGTCACGCCATCCGGCGAGGGGGAAACCCGTCGCCAGTAGTTGATAGCAGACTCGATGTCGGTGATGTGTATAGCGGCCATAAATGCAAAGCGCCGTATCAATGTGACGGCGCGCTTGCATCATAGCGCGCATGGGGCGCACCCGTTAAGCGGTGGGCTATACCCACTCAGCGCTTGTCGTCTTCTTGCTGCGCGCGCAAGGCGTCGCTCACCTGCTGCAGGCGCACCGCCACGATAGATGCCTCTTGCTCGTCGCCATTGGCCAGGGTGGCACGCTGGTTCACCAGCGCCTGGGCCGCCATCAAGCGGTCTTTGGCCGCATCCAACTGCCCTGTATAGGCTTGGCTCTCGGCCTGCGCACGCAACGCCCGCACGGGCTGCGCCAAAGCTTGTGCCAAACCGGCTGCAACCTGCCACGCTTGCGCGTCTTGTGCATAGTCCACCAGCCACTCCCGCAAGCCCTGCTCGGCCATGGTTTGCGTGGCCCTAGAAACGGTGCCCGTCGGCGCACTGGCGGCCACACTGGCCGCCTCTATCAGCGTGCTGCGGTAGGCGTGGCGCGACAGCGCAGGCACGGCTGCAGCGGCGCCGAGCGACTCGCGCACCAGCTGGTCTATGGGCACGCCGTTGAACGCAGCAGGCTTATCGGCCATGGCCTGCCATGCGTGCAACGCACTGGCTACAACCAAGCGCTGCAGGGCGGCATTGTTGGGTTGGGTGCTGCGCACGCTGGCATCCAGCATTTCAAACCAGCGCCATGCCTGATCGCCCTGCTGCAGTTGTGTGGCAGCCACCGCGCCGCGGTACCACAGCACCCACGTGGGCGTATCGGCTTGCTTGGCCAGCACAGGCTGGCTTGCGGCCACATTGACCCATGCTTGCCACATGTCTTGGCGAGTGCTCGCCAAGACGGTGGCGCGTGCACGCATCAAGGCCTGAACGGCAGGGTCCAACCAGTCGGCCCTGAGCGCACCTTGTGGTGAAGGCGGCAGACCCGCCAAACGCAACTGCATGTCTGAGACACGCTGCGATGTGAGTGGGTGGCTGCGCAAGTAGGGAAACGCGCCGTCGTCGTTCAAGCGGTTGACGTTTTGCAGCTGCGCAAACATGCGCGCAAAGCCCGCCGAGTCAAAGCCTGCCAAATGTTGCACTTGCAAACCTTGACGGTCGGCCTCGCGCTCCATGTCGCGCGAAAAATTCAAACTCTGCTGGGCCACAGCAGCATGGCCGCCCAGCAAGGCTGCGTTACCCACATCGGTGTTTTGGCCTGCGGCTATGACGGCCAAAATGGTAGCGGCCATCAACCACGGTGACTGCTGCTGGCGCACATTCATGATGCGCGCAATGTGGCGCTGCGTGACGTGGCTGAGCTCATGCGCGAGCACCGAGGCCAATGCGTGTGCGTCATCGGCCATGGCGATCAAGCCCAGGTTCACACCCAAATAACCACCGGGCAGTGCAAAGGCATTCACCGCTGAGTCGTTGATGAGCAGCACTTGCCAGGCCAACTGCTGCGCCATCTCGGGACTGACGTCGCCGCGCTGGCGTGCCGCACCGTACAGGCTGCGCCACATGTTGTCCACATACTGGGCCAACACCGCATCGGTGGCCACATCACCGCTGGCATACAAGTCGCGCACAATGCGCGCGCCCAAGCGGCGCTCATCGCTCAAGCTTAAATCTCCCGCCTCACCCAAGGCGGGCAGTGCCGTGTGTTGCTCTTGGGCCACCGCCACCGCAGGTGCCCAACACGACCATGCCAGCAACGCGGCTGCCATTGGTCGCTTTAGGGAAATAAACAAACGCATAGACTTATGATGACGCATGCCAATAAATAGTTGCACGGCTGTCGCCAAAGACACCGCTTTTCAATAGAGAGACAACACCATTGTGACCCCATCTCCCATGTCCAATAGCTCAAACCATTCCAACGGTTCCAGCGACTCACCGCTCACCCACTTCGACGCACAAGGCCACGCACACATGGTGGACGTAGGCCACAAAGACGCCACCAAACGTGTGGCCGTGGCCAGCGGCGTCATCACCATGCTAAGCGCAACTCAAGCGCTCATAGCGCAGGGTACGGCGAAAAAGGGCGATGTATTGGGCGTCGCGCGCATTGCGGCCATTCAAGGCGCCAAACGCACCGCCGACCTCATCCCGCTGTGCCACCCACTGGCGCTGAGCCACGTCAGCGTGGCATTTGAGCTGGAAGACAACGGCGTGCGCTGCACCGCCACCGTAGAAACCACCGGGCCCACCGGCGTAGAAATGGAAGCCTTAACCGCCGTACAAATCGGCCTGCTCACCATTTACG
>JANREF010000220.1 GCA_030726195.1 Burkholderiaceae bacterium
CGTCGGTCTCCAAAACCGAAGGTTGGGGGTTCGATTCCCTCTGCCCCTGCCACCATATAAAGCTGCAGGCAATCAGCGTTGATTGCCTCTGGCGTATGAGGTGGTGTTGTAGTAGTTCATCGGGCCCGCCGAAGTCGATAAGACCTCTGGTGGGCTTGCCTGTCTTAGGACGCGGCAATGTGCAAGCCCCTTTTAGGGGTATTTGTGCTGGATTTTGAGATTAAGGTTTTATGGCTTCATCTGATGTACAAACCGTAGGCGGCGCAGCCGATACGGCCAAAGTGGCGTTTGCTGCATTGCTGGCTGTTGCCGGCTTTGTGGCTTACTTCATGTTGTCTGCACAAGGCGCTGTTGCGCAGTGGGGCGGCCTGATTGCTGGTTTGGTGTTGGGTGTGGTGGTGTTCTTTACGGCGCACACAGGTCGCGTGTTTTGGGGTTTCTTGCGCGATGCCAAGCGCGAAATGTCCAAAGTGGTGTGGCCTGCGAGGCGCGAGTCCATGCAAATGACTTTGTATGTGTTCGGTTTTGTGTTCATCATGGCGTTGTTCTTGTGGCTGACCGACAAAACCCTTGAGTGGTTGTTGTACGACTTGGTGCTGGGCTGGAGAAAATAAATGACAGAAGAAATGACCCCAGCCGCAGCGCCATCGCTCACGCCCGTAGACGGCATGCGTTGGTACGTGGTTCACGCATACTCCGGTATGGAAAAAGCGGTTGAGCGCAACATCTTGGAGCGCGTGACCAATGCTGGCATGCAAGGCAAGTTCGGCCGCACCTTGGTGCCGACCGAAGAAGTGGTCGAGTTGAAAAACGGCCAACGTCGCACCACAGAGCGCAAGTTCTTCCCGGGCTACGTGCTGGTCGAAATGACCATGGACGACGAGACCTGGCACCTGGTAAAAAACACCAGCAAGGTCACTGGCTTTGTTGGCGGTGCCAAAAACCGTCCTGCGCCGATTTCTGAAGCCGATGTGCAAAAGATCATGGGCCAGATGCAAGATGGCACCGACAAGCCACGTCACAAAGTGGAATTCATTGTGGGTGAATACATCCGCGTGAAAGAAGGTCCATTTGCAGACTTCAATGGCACCGTCGAAGAAGTCAACTACGAAAAGAACAAGCTGCGTGTGTCGGTCACCATTTTTGGTCGATCAACGCCCGTCGAGCTGGAGTTCAGCCAAGTCGAAAAAGGCTGAGATTGAATCTGTCGCCAAGCCGCATGTGTGGCTGGGCGAGGTTGGTGTTTGCGTACCCGCACCAGCTGAGTATCAAGGGTCGTTGGTCGCGAGGAGGCTGCCCGGTGTGGTAGCCGTTTGAACTCGAAGGAGTATTAAGCATGGCGAAGAAAATCGTCGGCTTCATCAAGCTGCAAGTGCCAGCTGGTAAAGCCAACCCAAGCCCCCCCATTGGTCCAGCATTGGGTCAACGTGGTTTGAACATCATGGAATTCTGTAAGGCGTTCAACGCCCAGACCCAAGGTGTTGAGCCAGGTTTGCCATTGCCCGTGGTGATCACGGCTTTTGCAGACAAGAGCTTCACATTTGTCATCAAGACGCCTCCAGCCGCTGTGCTGATCAAGAAGGCCATCAAGCTGACCAAAGGCTCTTCAACGCCAAACAGCGTCAAGGTAGGCACCATCACCCGTGCGCAGTTGGAAGAAATCGCCAACACCAAGATGAAAGACATGAACGCCGCCGATTTGGACGCCGCTGTGCGCACCATCGCTGGCTCTGCTCGCTCCATGGGCGTGAATGTGGAGGGCGTGTAAATGGCCATGACCAAAAAACAAAAAGCTCAAGTGGGCAAGATTGACAGCAACAAGCTGTACCCAATCGTTGACGCTTTGGGCCTGGTAAAAGAATTCGCAACTGCCAAGTTCGATGAGTCCATCGACGTGGCGATTCAACTTGGTGTGGATGCCAAGAAGTCAGACCAAGTGGTGCGTGGCGCTGTTGTGTTGCCCAACGGCACCGGCAAGGTCAAGCGCGTCGCTGTGTTCGCCCAAGGCGCCAAGGCTGAAGAAGCCAAGGCAGCTGGCGCTGACGTGGTTGGTATGGACGATTTGGCTGCCGACGTTAAAGCCGGCAAGATCAACTTTGACGTGGTGATCGCCTCTCCAGACGCTATGCGTGTGGTGGGTACATTGGGTCAAGTGTTGGGCCCACGTGGCTTGATGCCTAACCCCAAGGTTGGCACCGTCACGGCTGACGTTGCAACGGCTGTCAAGAACGCCAAAGCAGGCCAGGTTCAGTTCCGCGTCGACAAGGCCGGTATCGTGCACTCAACCATCGGCCGTCGTTCATTCGAAGCCGATGCATTGAAGACCAACTTGGCTGCATTGATCGATGCCTTGAACAAATCAAAGCCAGCAACCAGCAAGGGCTTGTACCTGCGCAAGGTGGCTGTGTCTTCTACATTGGGCGTTGGCGTTCGCGTTGACACCCAGTCCATCTCAGCGTAATCGCAGAGAAAAATGCCGCTGTCTGCCCGGGTAACTGGGCTGGCAGTGCATGTGGTGGGTCCGGTGTCTGGCTTGCAAAAGCACAGCCACTGGAGCCATCCAAGACCGTTGGTGTGACGGGCGCTGGGTAACCAGCCTTGTTGCTTAATGATTCGCCAACGCAGATGGCGATCCCGCTGCAGATGGATAGAAATTTCCAAAAACAGTTGGTCGCTGCAATGAGTCGCTTGTACACCCCCAGGGGATGCAGGCATATTGAAGGAGTTGACCTTGAGTCTTAACCGCAGTGAGAAATCCGCAGTCATCGAAGAAGTGACCGCACTCGCAGCTAAAGCTCAAACGCTTGTGATGGCGGAATACCGCGGCATCACGGTGGCGGCAATGACTGAATTGCGTGTGAAAGCCCGCGCAGCTGGCGTGAGCCTGAGTGTGTTGAAAAACACCTTGGCTCGCCGTGCTGTTGCTGGTAGCGCATTTGAAGTTGCTAGCGACCAGATGACCGGCCCCCTGATCTACGGCTTTTCCGAAGATGCTGTAGCTGCTGCGAAAGTAGTGGCTGAGTTTGCGAAAACCAACGACAAGTTGGTGATCCGTACCGGCGTTTACGCTGGTAAGTCTTTGGACGTCGAAGGCGTTAAGCAATTGGCAAGCATTCCTACCAAGGAAGTGTTGTTGGCGCAATTGTTGGGCTTGATGCAATCGCCAGTGAGCCGCACCGCAGTTGTGTTGGCCGCTTTGGCAGAGAAAAAAGGCGCAGAGCAAGCCGCTTAATTGCCGGTGTTTGTCTCTAGACCATAACGTTTTAGGAAATTAAAAATGGCATTCGATAAAGACGCATTTTTGACCGCTTTGGATAGCATGACGGTCATGGAACTCAACGATTTGGTGAAAGCCATCGAAGAGAAATTTGGTGTGAGCGCTGCTGCTATGGCTGCTCCTGCCGCTGCTGGCGGTGGCGGTGCTGCTGCTGCAGAAGAGAAGACCGACTTTGACGTCGTGTTGGCTGATGTAGGTGCCAACAAGGTATCCGTCATTAAGGCTGTTCGCGAAATCACTGGCCTGGGCTTGAAAGAAGCCAAGGACTTGGTTGACGGCGCACCTAAGACAATCAAAGAAGCTGCTCCTAAGGCAGATGCTGAAGCCGCTAAGAAGAAGCTTGAAGAAGCTGGCGCTAAGGTCGAGCTCAAGTAAATCGCATCAATTCGCCGCGTTGCACCCAGGTGTGGTGCGGCGGATTTGTTCGGTTTACATAGGCTGGTTTTCGAACCGGCCTTTTGTGTTTTCTGAACCCGTTAATGTGTCGCGTTGTTATTGCTTGCAGCAACCAACCTAGAACACACCTGAAATAGCCCTCGCAGCGCCTGTCGCCCAAGACCTATTTCAAGTGTCTTCTAAAACCCCGACGTTAGAAGACGATCTTGGTACGGGCCGTGTGCAATGCACGGCCGTCTGCCAAGGCTGGTAGTGGCCAGCCGCCAAGACCGTTTGTTGCGTGTGTGACGCACACAGCAAACGCCAATTGTTCTGTCGAAATGCCCCGGAGAACCCATGGCCTATTCCTATACCGAACGCAAGCGTATTCGCAAGAGTTTTGGCAGCCGTGAAAACGTGCTCGAAATTCCGTACTTGCTGCAAATGCAAAAAGACGCTTACACAGCGTTTCTACAAAAAGACACATCGCCTAAGAAGCGCACCGAAGAAGGCTTGCAGGCTGCATTTTTAGCTGCTTTCCCAATCGTGTCGCACAACGGCTTTGTGGAGATGAAGTACCTCGAGTACAACCTCGCCAAGCCCGCATTTGATGTGCGCGAATGCCAAACCCGCGGTCTGACTTTCTCGTCGGCTGTGCGCGCACGCGTGCAACTCATCATTTACGACCGTGAGTCCAGCACGTCACAGTCCAAGGTAGTGAAAGAAGTTAAAGAGCAAGAGGTATACATTGGCG
>JANREF010000221.1:0-2410 GCA_030726195.1 Burkholderiaceae bacterium
GCACCATCAGCGGCATCACCGTCACGCACGTGGGCTTGCTGGACTCGGTGGGCGGTAACAAGCAAATCGAGTTCTCACTCATGGGGCCCGACCAGCGCGAGCTGGAGCGCCTCAGCCAAGACGCATTGGCGCGCATACGCGGCATACCCGGTTTGGTAGACCTTGACTCCAGCTTCAAACCCAACAAACCCAGCGTCGATGTGCGCCTCAAGCGGGATGCAGCCAACGACTTGGGTTTATCCGTCACCCCCATTGCCAGCGCCCTGCGAACCCTCATAGCGGGTCAAACCGTCAGTACTTGGCGCGCTCCTGACGACCAAACCTACGATGTGATTGTGCGCTTGCCCAGCGCGCAGCGCACCAATATGGCCGACTTGAAACAGTTGCCATTTGTGGTGGGTGTCAATCCAGACGGCTCACCTCGCGTCATCAGCCTAGACCAAGTCGCAGACGTCGTAGCCACCACCGGTGCCAACCAAATCAACAGACGCAACCTGACCCGTGAGGTGGCCATCAACGCCAACGCCTATGCACGCTCTGTAGGCGAAGTGTCTGGTGACATTCGCAAGGCACTGGACGGCATGCAGCTGCCGCCAGGGTACAGCTACGAATTTGCGGGCTCTACCAAAAACATGGCTGAGTCGTTCGGCTATGCCATCTCAGCGCTGCTGCTGGCCGTGGTGTTCATCTACATGATTTTGGCCAGCCAGTTCAAAAGCTTCTTACAGCCATTGGCCCTCATGAGCGCCCTGCCGCTCACGCTCATTGGCGTGGTGCTCACCCTGCTCATGTTCCAGTCGTCCATATCGATGTTCTCGGTCATTGGCATTGTGATGCTCATGGGCTTGGTCACCAAAAATGCCATTTTGTTGGTGGATTTCGCCATCCGAGCGCGGGCCGGCACACCAGACGCCCCGCCAATGGGGCGCACGGAGGCCTTGCTCATGGCCGCCAAAGTGCGCTTGCGCCCCATTCTCATGACCACATTGGCCATGATTTTCGGCATGGTGCCTCTGGCGTTTGCTCTATCCGAGGGCGCTGAGCAGCGCGCCCCCATGGGCCAGGCGGTCATTGGCGGTGTCATCACCGCGTCCTTGCTCACCCTGGTCGTTGTGCCCGTGGTGTATTGCTACATGGACGATTTAGGAGAGTGGGTCAAACGCAAGCTGACCGGCCAAAGCAAGGCCCCCGCCTAAAACCCCACCGCTTAGTAGAATAGGCAGATTCCTGTTACCATCAGTCACATACCCCACGGAGTATTAAACATGTCAGTCCAAATCGATATTGACCAAGCACGCTTCAACATGATCGAACAACAAATTCGCCCATGGGATGTGCTCGATGGCGACGTACTGGCAACGCTGAGCGCCGTAGCGCGTGAGGACTTTGTGCCGCCAGAGCACAAAGCACTGGCATTCAGCGACATGGAGATTCCCCTGTCCAAGCCCAGCCAAGCCGGCTTGTGCATGCTCGCACCGCGCGTGGAAGCACGCTTGCTGCAAGAGTTGAACGTCAAGTCCAGCGACCACGTGCTGGAAATTGGCACCGGTTCCGGCTACATGGCGGCCCTGCTGGCCTACAACGCCAAGCGCGTGGTAACGGTTGAAAACAACCAATCCATGGCCGCCAACGCCCGTGACAACATAGAACAAGCGCACATCCACAACATCGAGCTGGTGCAAGGCGATGGTGCCAAGGTGCAGACGTGGGCCGCCTTCGGTCCGTTTGACGCCATCGTGCTCAGCGGCTCAGTGGCCAGCGTACCTCAGGCCTTTTTGCAACACCTCAAGCCCGGCGGTCGCCTGGCTGCCATTTGTGGCAACGAGCCCGTCATGTGTGCCACGGTTGTGACACGCGGCGAGGACAATGCCCAGGGCGCCACGTTCAGCCAAACCACACCCTGGGACACGGTGGCACCACGGCTTTCAGGCTTTGACGAACCCTCAGCCTTTAGTTTTTAAACCATAAAAGAAAAGCGGAACCCTAAACCTCAAACGCCAAACGCCGAACGCGAAACGCTTCAGGCCCTCGGGGTTTCAGTCCGCCAAGCAATTAAAACTACGCCCCCAACCGCACACCATGATCCAACTACAGCCCCACCAACTGCACGACTGGCTGGCCCAGCTGGCGCCGCAGGCGCAAGCACCGGTGGTGCTCGATGTACGTGAGCCACATGAGTGTGCATTGGTCAGCCCCAAAACGGATGCCGCGTTTGAGTTGGTGCGTATGCCCATGCGCAGCGTGCCGGACATGGTCGCTGAGCTGGACAAAGATAGACCCGTTGCATGCTTGTGCCACCATGGTGCACGCAGCATGCAAGTAGCCGTGTTTTTAGAAAACATGGGCTACACCACTGTTGCCAACATCAGCGGCGGCATTGATGCATGGGCCACGCAGTTGGACACGTCAC
>JANREF010000221.1:2510-4394 GCA_030726195.1 Burkholderiaceae bacterium
GCGCGTTGCTTTTGTTTTTTTGTTATTCACGCTTTGTTTAGGATGCCTTTCATGAGCTACACCACTATCAGCTTCAAGCCCAGCGCACTGTCAGTTGCAGCCGGCTTGCTGGCCGCCAGTTTGTCATTTGGCGCGAGTGCACAAAACCTCATGAGCATGATTGAGGCTGCACGCGCCTACGATGCCAGCTACCTCAGCGACGTCGCCGCAGCGCAAGCCACGCGCGCCACGGCCAAGCAAGCCCGCTCAGGCCTGATGCCCCAAGTCGCGCTCACAGCGCAAGCCACGCGCAGCACCATACACCGAGATGCCCCTTTGAGTGACATCGCCTCGCAGGCGCAACAAACAGGCTTGGTGGCAACGCAGTCCCTGTTTTCAGCCAGCAACATCGCCAAATTTGGCAAGGCCAAGCAAGGCGAAATGGCCGCCGACATACAAGAGCGCGCAGCCGAGCAAAGCCTAATGGTGCGTGTTGCACAAGCCTACTTTGACGTGCTGACCGCGCAAGACGAATACGCGAGTGTGCGCGCCTCCAAAAAAGCGGCTGAGCAGCAACTCGAAGCGGCCAAGCGCAACTTCGAAGTGGGCAATACCACCATCACAGACACCCGCGAGGCACAAGCCCAATTCGACAGCATCGTGGCCCAAGAAATTGCCAGCGACAACAACCTGCGCGTGAAAGAGTTGGCGCTCGCCCAGGTCACGGGATTGCAAGCGCCCACACCGAGCCCAGTCATCGACGCCAGCCTGCCTGCCATGCCAGCGGACGATATGGCCACATGGGTGAACAGCGCACAAGACAACAGCGCAGCCATTGCATTGGCGCGCATCCGGCTGACCAATGCCGGCTACGACATCACGGCCGCCAAAGGCGGCCACATGCCCACGCTCAGTTTGGAGGCGGGTTACTTCAAAAACCGCAGCAGCACGCGAAGTGCGACCAGCCCTGGCTCTTACAACCCCACCAGCCAAATTGCCCTGAAATTCAATATGCCTTTGTTTGCTGGCTTTGCGGTCTCCAACGGCATAGACGCGGCAGTGGCGACCGAGTCACAGGAGCGCGCCAACCTAGACAAAGCCCAGCGCGACACGGTCAACCAAGTCAAAACAGCCTACCTCGGTTTGAGCTCGGGCATTGGCCAGGTCAATGCCTTGCAAGCCGCCTTGGCGTCTAGCCAAAGCGCGCTGCAAGCCAACGAGTTGGGCTATGAAGTGGGCGTGCGCATCAACATCGATGTATTGAACGCACAAACCAATGTATTTAAGACCCAAGCCGCCTTGGCCAAAGCACGTTACAGCGTGTTGGTCGGTGGCCTGCAGCTGCGCCAAGCTGCTGGCACGCTCAGCATTGACGATGTGGCCGAGCTCAACAAGCTGATCACACCTTAAGCGCTGGCAACAAAGCCACCGTGCGCTCAGCAGCGCCGCGGTGGCTAAGCGTCCAATCCACTGCAGCCTGGCTGCGCTGCGCATGTTCGTGCGCTTGCGCCAGCAGCGACAGTGCCGCCAAGACGGCGTCTGACATATCCACAGCGCGCAGACAAGCACCCGCTTGCACCGCCTGTTCGGTGGCCTGCACAAAGTTAAAGGTGTGCGGCCCTGCCACCACCACACAACCACACGCGGCTGCCTCAATGAGGTTTTGGCCACCAAGCGGTGCAAAGCTGCCCCCCAACAAAGCCACGCGACTCATGGCGTAGTACATGGCCATCTCCCCGGTGGAGTCACCCAGCCACACACACCCTCTATCGTCATCTTCATCCGCATCCAAGTCATGCGCACGGCCGTCATCCTCGTGGTTCAAACCAACGCAGACCGGCGCGGGCAAGGCCTGTGGCTCTAACTGTGCATCCGCACCAGTGGCCCAATTGCTGCGTCTAGATA
>JANREF010000222.1 GCA_030726195.1 Burkholderiaceae bacterium
TCATTGGCTTGTTGCGGGTGATGTTTGACCCGCGCATCACGCTGCAGCAACAGGTGAGCGAGCAAATCAAGACACATTTCGGCGACAAGGTGTTCAACGCGGTGATTCCGCGCAACGTCCGTTTGGCCGAGGCGCCCAGTTACGGCTTGCCAGGGGTGGTGTTTGATCCTTCTGCCAAGGGCTCTGTCGCCTTTATTGAGTTTGCCCACGAAATGGTGCAGCGCATGGGGCACAAGGGCTAAGCGCGCGTGGCGGATGTGCAAGCACCAGCAGCGCAGCATTGGCTTGTCTTGACCTTGCCAGGCTGGCTCAACTCTGGGCCAGACCACTGGCAAACACGCTGGGAACAACGGTATGATGCGCAGCGCGTAGAACAAGCCGACTGGGAGCGGCCCTTGCGCGGCGATTGGTTGGCCGCATTGGAAGAGCACGTACTCGCGGTTGCAGCCCAGCACATGCAACCACCACGCTTTGCTGTTGCCGCCCACAGCTTGGGTTGTCACTTGTTGGCCGCATGGGCTGCACACTCTAGACATGCACATTGGGTGCAGGCCGCGCTGTTGGTGGCACCGCCCGATGTCTCGCAAACCAACACCCCGCCTGCTGTGGCACGCTGGCACCCCAGCGTCACCCAAGCCTTGCCGTTCAAGGCCGCCGTCTGGGGCAGCAACGACGACCCGTTTTCAAGCTGGCACAGTACACAAGCATTGGCCCACCAATGGGGAGCGAGCACTCACTACCTCGAAGGTGGCGGCCACATCAACGCGCAGACAGGCTTGGGTGACTGGCCCCAAGGCTGGCAATCTTTGCAATCCTTGTTGGCCTGATGGCCCACCACCACACAGCAACAACCCCTAGCACACACTCATAGAAGCGACAAAAACCATGGCAACCACTAAAAAATCAAAGGGCTTGGGCCGCGGCCTGGAAGCCTTGCTTGGCCCCAAAGTCAGCGACCAGCCACAAACGGCGGGCTCAGACACCGATACACCCAGCACCTTGCGCCTGGACCAGCTCCAGGCAGGCATGTACCAGCCGCGCTCGCACATGGACGAGGGTGCGTTGTATGAGCTGGCAGAGAGCATCAAATCGCAAGGCATCATGCAGCCGATATTGGTGCGTCCTGTAGACGCCACAGGCAAGCATCAACCCTTGAGTGGCAAGCCTGCGGCCAACCAGCGCTTTGAAATCATTGCAGGCGAGCGCCGCTCGCGTGCGGCCAAGCTGGCCGGTTTGACCGATGTTCCTGTGCTCATCCGCGATGTTGACGACCGCGCCGCGGCCGCCATGGCGTTGATTGAAAACATGCAGCGCGAAGACCTCAACCCCTTGGAAGAGGCCAGGGGCTTGCAGCGCTTGGTACGAGAGTTTGGCTTGACGCATGAGGATGCCGCGCAAAGCGTGGGTCGCTCGCGCAGCGGCGCGAGCAATTTGCTGCGCTTGCTGAACTTGGCCGAACCCGTACAAACCATGCTGATGGCTGGCGACATAGACATGGGCCACGCCCGTGCTTTGCTGTCGTTAGAGCGGGCAACACAAATCACGGCGGCCAATCAAATTGTGGCCAAGAAGATGTCGGTGCGCGAGGCCGAGTCTTTGGTGAAAAAATTGTCCGCCGAGTTCAACTTGGCCCCCAGCCGAAAGCCCGTAGCGGAAAAGTCACGAGACACCAAGCGCATCGAAGAAGAACTGTCGGATTTGCTGGCCGCTTCTGTAGAGGTACGTGTGAAAAAGCGCGTCAAGCGTGGCAGCCGCGTGGACGAGCAAGGCGAAGTGGCCATTTCATTTGGCACACTGGCCGAGCTCAACGGCCTCATTGACAAATTGCGCGGTCAAGCCGAGCCAACTTAAGAGCTGAAGATTTTGCCCGGGTTCATGATGTTGTGAGGATCAAGCGCCACCTTGATCGCGCGCATCATGCCCACCGCGCCGTCGCCCGCTTCCGTGCGCAAAAAGTCCATCTTGTGTAAGCCCACACCGTGCTCACCGGTGCAGGTGCCACCCAACGCCAATGCCCGCGTGACCAGCTTGTGGTTGAGCAGCTCTGCTGTGGCGCGGTCTGATTCGCTGTCAGGGTCTATCAAATAGCCGAAGTGGAAGTTGCCGTCGCCCACGTGGCCCAGCAAAAAGTAGGGCAAGTCCGTGGCATCGGCCTCTTCTACGGAGGCCAACAAACAATCTGCGAGTTTGCTGATTGGCACACAGGTGTCGGTGGATATGGCGCGACAGCCTGGGCGGCTTTGTACCGCTGCAAAATAGGCGTTGTGCCTGGCCGTCCACAGCTTGGTACGCTCTTCTGGCGTGCTTGACCATTCGAAGGCTTGCCCCCCTAAATCGGTTGCAATCTCCTGCACGATGGCCGCTTGCTCTTGCACCCCGGCGGGTGAGCCGTGGAACTCCATGAGCAGCATGGCCTCTTCGCGCAAGTTCAGTTTGGCGTGCTTGTTGACCATGGCCACGGTCTTGCCGTCTAAGAACTCACAACGTGCAATGGGCACGCCCATCTGAATGATTTGAATGGTGGTGCGCACCGCCGCCTCGATATTGGGGAACGAGCACACCGCAGCCGACACCGCCTCCGGCAATGGGTATAGCTTGAGCGTGACCTCGGTGATCACGCCCAATGTGCCTTCGCTGCCCACCATCAACCGCGTCAAGTCGTAACCTGCGCTGGATTTTTTGGCGCGCGTGCCCGTGCGAATCACTTCGCCACTGGCGGTGACCACCTCTAGTGCGAGCACGTTCTCGCGCATGGTGCCGTAGCGCACGGCGTTGGTGCCGCTGGCACGCGTGGCACACATGCCACCAATGCTGGCGTCCGCACCGGGGTCGATTGGGAAAAACAAGCCGCAGTCTTTCACCGCGGCGTTCACCGCGTGGCGCGTCACGCCAGGCTGCACGGTCACGGTCAAGTCGTCTTCGTCTATGCGCAGCACTTGGTTCATGCGACTCACATCAATGCTGATACCGCCTTGGACAGCCAACAAATGACCCTCTAAGGAGCTGCCCACACCAAAAGGGATGACCGGCACGTGGTACTGCGCGGCTACGCCAACCGCATCGGCCACATCTGCTGTGCTGTGAGCAAACACCACGCCCGCAGGCGGGGGCACATGGGTGAAGGCCGACTCGTCGCGCCCGTGTTGCTCGCGCACGGCCATGGCTTGGCTGAATTGCGCACCAAAGCGCGCTGCCAGCGCGTCGATACAGGCTTGTGGAACGTGTCGAATGGCAACAGCAGGAAGAGGTGCGTTCATGGCAATGTCAGCGTTGTGCTCAATGATGAATGGATCGTGGCATTATTACGCAATTGAATAAAACTTTGGGTCACTCATGGGCAACCGGCTTTCACAAATTGCAACGCGTACAGGCGACAACGGCACAACAGGTTTGGGCAACAACGAGCGTGTGTCCAAAGACAGTCTGCGTGTGCGGGCCATGGGCGATGTAGACGAGCTCAACTCCAACCTTGGTGTGTTGCTGTGCGAGCCCATGCCTGAGCCCGTGCGTGACTTGTTGGTCGACGTGCAGCACGAGCTGTTCAACTTGGGCGGCGAGTTGTCTATTCCAGGCTTTGAGTTGTTGAAGCCAGAGGCGGTGGTGCAGTTGGACGAGGCGCTGGAGCACTTCAACGCGCAGCTGCCCAAGCTCAAAGAGTTCATCTTGCCCGCGGGTACGCGCGCGGCGGCCCAGGCCCATGTCTGCCGAACCGTGGCCAGGCGGGCCGAGCGCGAGGTGGTGGCCTTGGGCAATGCCGAAGCCATCAACGACACACCGCGTCAGTACCTCAATCGCCTGAGTGATTTGATGTTTGTGTTGGCCCGCGTGCTCAACCGCATGGACGGCGGTGATGACGTCTATTGGAAAAGCACCCGTTTAAGCCAAGCCTGACGGCTGGTGTGTGGCTCGGCGTGTGCTTGCCGGCGTGAATGTACAACGCACAAACGCATAAACGTACAACGTGCATTGCACACGCACACATGGCTTGTCGCAAGCGACAGGCCCCAAGCTGGGGTCTGCCGCGCGACGCGCACCAGGCTTGCTCAGCGGGGTTTATTTGTTGCGAAACAGCAAGTGATCCAGTGAGAAGCGCCCGGGGCCATGTGCGATCACCAGCAGCAGCAACGCCGCCCAACTCAAGTGCGTGGGCCAAGCACTGGGGTAGACAAACAGCTGAATCACAGCCGTAATGCCCAGCATACCAGCAGCACTCAGGCGCGACGCCAAGCCCAAGACCAACAGTATTGAGAACACGTGCTCGCTGTAAGTGGCCAGGTAGGCTGCAGCCTCGGTGGGCAGCACGGGCAGCGCGTACTCGTTTTCAAACAAAAAGAATGTGCTGTCTTTGAGCGTGATGACGCCGTCGACCTTGGTGCGCGC
>JANREF010000223.1:0-5085 GCA_030726195.1 Burkholderiaceae bacterium
GCAGCGCAGGCGGGCAGGTATTGGCGTTTGCGTCGGTTGGAGTTGGTTGCCCTGAGTTGCGCTACGTTAAGTTGGGTTGAGTTGGGTTGGGTTGAGTTGGGCTGGGCTGGGCTGAATTCAGTTGCCCCGCACAGCATCTGCGGCTTACTGCACTTGCACCGCTGCGCCGTCGTTGCGTGCCACCACTTGACCGATGTTGTACACCGTCTCGCCTGCCGCGCTCAGGTGGGCGCTCAGGGCCTGCGCGTCGCCCGGCGTGCACACCAACACCATACCGATGCCGTTGTTGAACGTGCGGTTCATTTCCACCTCATCAATGCCGGCGGTGGTTTGCAGCCAAGCGAACAGCTCGGTTTGTGGCCAAGCGTTGCGCTGCAAATCCACGCCCAAACCGGCCGGCAACACGCGTGGGATGTTTTCAAGTAGGCCGCCACCCGTGATGTGCGCCAGCGCTTTGACGCTGCCCAACTTCAGTGCGCCGAGTACGCTTTTCACGTACAGGCGTGTGGGGGCCATGAGCGCTTGTTTGAAAGCTTGCCCATCCAGCTGCGCGGGCAGTGCATCGCCGGCGCGCTCAATACACTTGCGCACCAGTGAAAAACCATTGGAGTGCACGCCGTTAGACGCCAAGCCCAACACCACGTCGCCAGCGGCAACGGTGCTGCCGTCCAGAATGTTGGCCTTTTCAACCACGCCCACGGCAAAGCCAGCCAAGTCGTATTCGCCGTCGGGGTACATGCCGGGCATTTCTGCTGTCTCGCCGCCAATGAGGGCACAGCCGCTGGCCTCACAGCCTGCCGCAATACCGCCCACTACGGCGGCTGCAGTTTCTACATCCAGTTTGCCGCAGGCGAAGTAATCGAGGAAAAACAGCGGCTCCGCGCCTTGAACCAAGATGTCATTCACGCTCATGCCCACCAGGTCAATGCCCACGGTGTCGTGCATGCCCCACTCAAAAGCGAGTTTGAGCTTGGTGCCCACACCATCTGTGCCGCTGACCAAGACAGGTTCTTTGTAGCGCTTGGGCACTTCAAACAACGCGCCAAAGCCGCCAATGCCCGCCATCACGCCTTCGCGCAAGGTTTTCTTGGCCAGCGGCTTGATGCGCTCCACCAAGGCGTCACCCGCCTCAATATCAACACCGGCGGATTTGTAGGACAAAGGAGTTTGGCTCATGGCGTGTGGCTTTTGCGAGGTGAGTGCTGGGTAAAATGGCGCAATGACACCAGTTCAGTCTGTGGGGGTGTTGCGTCACGGTTTCGTGCGCTGCAACCGCTATTGTATGAATCTGCCAAGCTGGCTTGTGTACAAACATCCTGCGAGTAACTTTGAAATGACACACCATGCAACTCAGCCCTAAAGCAGTCACCAGCCTCATGTGGCTGGGCTTGGCCGTGGCCTGCGTGTGGTTGCTCAGCGTGTTGGCACCCGTGCTGACCCCATTCATATTGGCAGGCGTGCTGGCCTACGCCTTGCACCCAGCCGTGGTGGCCATGGCCAAATACCGCGTCCCCACCTGGCTTGGCGCGGGCGTGGCGCTGGTGGTGCTGTTTGTGGTGGCCAGTGCCTTGTTGCTGCTGGTGGTGCCTGTGGTGACCAAACAAATCCCCTTGCTGCGCGAGCAAATTCCGTCGTTACTAGAACAGTTCAATGGCTGGGCTACGCCGCTGGCTGCGCGCTTTGGTCTGAGTTTGACCATTGACGTGGACATGGTCAGGCAAGCTTTGCGCACCTTGCTGGCAGGACATGAGAGCGATATGTTGCAAACGTTGGCGGCTTCGCTGCGCGTGGGCGGCAATGCGCTGTTGGCGGTGCTGGGCAATGTGGTGTTGGCGCCCATTGTTGCGTACTACTTGCTCATTGATTACGAGCGCGTGCTGCGCACCAGCATGCAAGCCGTGCCGCCGCGTTGGCGCGACAGGGTTGAGCGCTTTTTCACAGATGTGGACCACATGCTGGGCCAATACCTGCATGGCCAGTTCTTGGTCATGCTGGTGCTGGCCGTGTTCTACGTCGTGGCGCTGGCCAGCGTGGGTCTGAAGTTGGCCTTGCCCATTGGTTTGTTCACCGGCTTGGCGGTATTTGTGCCGTATTTGGGCTTTGGTTTGGGCTTGGTCATGGCCTTGCTGGCAGGGGCGTTGCAGTTCCAAGACACCACGGGTGTGCTGTGGGTCGCAGGCGTTTATGCCGTTGGCCAGGTGGCTGAGAGTATGTGGCTCACGCCCCGGTTGTTGGGCGAGCGCATTGGCTTGCACCCCATCACCGTCATTTTTGCGTTGATGGCGTTCGGGCATTTGTTTGGCTTCTTGGGCGTGCTCATTGCGTTGCCCGTGAGTGCGGTGCTGTTGGTCGCATTTGGGCGCTTGCGAAACATGTACGTGGCCAGCGACTTGTACCAAGCCCCATGAAGCAACTCACTCTGGACATAGGGTTGGCGCCTCTGCCCACGCTGGCCAACTTTGACCCCAGCGGCAATGTGGAGGCCTTGCAGCACTTGCGCATGTGGGCGCAACTCACCAGCCGATCACCAGTGCCCACTTATATGTGGGGCGAGACGGGCAGTGGCAAAACCCACCTACTCAATGGCCTGAAAGAAGCCCTCGCTGAGCAGGGTCACACCGTGGGCTGGCTCGACGCCAGTGTGATGCACCCGCCGGCGTTTGATGAATCTTGGGACGCCGTGGTGCTGGACGACTGCCATTTGTACACGGCCGAGCAGCAGGCCAGCGCCTTCAACTGGTTTGTGAATGCTTTGGCACCTGCGCAAGGCCCTGTACGGGGCGTGTTTGCGGCAGGTTTGCTGCCCCCGGCAGATTTACAGTTGCGCGATGATTTGCGCACCCGACTGGGGTGGGGACATGTGTTCCAATTGCATGCACTGAGCGAATCTCAGCGCCGAGGCGTATTGCGCCGCGCCGCCGATGAGCGAGGGCTTATGCTCAGTGACGATGTCATGAACTTCATGCTCAGTCGTTTCTCGCGAGACTTGAGCAGCTTGATGCTGCTGCTGACGCACTTGGATGACTATGCGCTGCGCACCCAACGCGCGCTCACCGTGCCTTTGATCAAGGCCATGCTGGAGGCTGGCGAATAATCGCCGCCGTCCAACCCACACACTATGAATCTCGCTCTATTTGATTTAGACCACACGTTGCTGCCGCTGGACTCCGACCACTCTTGGGGGCAGTTCACCGTGAAATTGGGCTGGCGCGACGGCGAGCAATTTGCCAAGGCCAACGATGATTTCTACCAGCAGTACAAGGCTGGCACCTTAGACATCAATGCCTACATACGCTTTGGTACGCAAAGTCTGCGCGACTTGGGGGACGATGCGTCCAGCAAAGCCGCCGCGGCACACGAGCAGTTTATGGCCCAGGTCATTCTGCCCGCGATTCGTCCCAGCGCGCAGGCTTTGGTGGAGCGCCACCGTAGCGCGGGAGATGAAATAGTGTTGGTCACGGCCACCAACGCATTCATCACCGCGCCCATTGCCAAAGCCTTGGGTATTGAGCATCTCATCGCTGTGGACTTGGTGTTGGACGCGCAAGGTGTGCCCACGGGCGACATTTTGGGCACGCCTTCGTTCCGTGAAGGCAAGGTCGCACGTGTGGAACAATGGTTGGCAGAGCGTGGTGTTGGCTGGGCCGACGTAGGCCACAGCTATTTTTACAGCGACTCCATCAACGACTTACCCCTGTTGGAGCGAGCCAGTCATCCGGTCGCTACCAATCCTGACGATAGGCTTAGGGCTATCGCCACCGAGCGCGGCTGGTCCGTGCTGGATTTATTCAATGATTAAAAAATTTATAAACAAACTATTGGGCAAGCCCAGTGAACCAACTGGGCGTGCGTCTAGGTTTGGACAACGTGTCGATGTGCCCGTCAAGGTGCACAAAATCAACCCCGAACTGTTGGACAAGCGCGCGATCGACGTGGTGCAAACGCTGCAAGACGACGGTTTCGAGGCCTACATCGTGGGCGGTGCCGTTCGCGACTTGTTGTGCGGCGTGCGCCCCAAAGACTTTGACGTCGCCACAGACGCCACACCAGAGCAGGTCAAACGCTTGTTCAGACGTGCCTTCATCATCGGCAGGCGTTTTCGCATTGTTCATGTGATTTACGGACGTGGGCGCGAGCACGAAATGATTGAGGTCTCGACCTTCAGAGCCTACCTAGACAGCGCCGACGCCCAGCAAGTCAGTGGCAACGAGCGCACCAGTAAACACCAGCTCGCCACGGCGACGCACGCAGTGGATGCTTCGGGCCGCGTGCTGCGCGACAACGTGTGGGGCCCCATGGAAGAAGACGCTGCACGACGCGACTTCACCATCAACGCCATGTACTACGACCCGGTCACGCAAACCGTGGTGGACTTTCACAACGGCATTCGCGATGCGCGCAAGCGCGTCATGCGCATGATTGGCGACCCCGCCACACGGTACCGTGAAGACCCTGTGCGCATCATTCGCGCGGTTCGGTTTATGGCCAAGTTGTCGCACTTGGGCTTCACGATGGACAAAGCGTCCCGCGAGCCTTTGGTGGCCAGTGCCAAGTTGTTGGCCGATGTGCCGCAAAGCCGTTTGTTTGACGAAATGCTCAAGCTGCTGCAAACCGGCCATGCCGTGGCCACGGTTGAGACCCTGCAAAGCATGGGGCTGGCCAAGGGCATTTACCCGCTGTTGGATATTGCAGTGGCGCGCGCCGCCACACCGTTTGTGCATCAGGCGTTGGCAGACACCGATAGGCGTGTGGGTGAAGACAAGCCCGTCGCTCCCAGCTTTTTGCTGGCGTGTGTACTGTGGTCTGATGTTCGCGAAGGTTGGGATAAGCGCATGCACACCCACAAGGGCCCACGCCCCAGCACCTTCCCCGCACTGCAAGATGCTGTCGAAGAGGTGTTTGAATCTCGCATTGGCGATGTGTCGGGGCGTGGCAAGTTGGGTGCAGACATGCGCGAAATTTGGACCATGCAACCGCGCTTTGACAAGCGCACGCCCAGCAGCGCTTTGAGCTTGGTGGAGCACAACCGCTTCAGAGCCGGTTTTGACTTTTTGCGCTTGCGCGCACAAGTGGGTGAGGTCGATG
>JANREF010000223.1:5185-8009 GCA_030726195.1 Burkholderiaceae bacterium
ACGGGGGATGCGGGCGCGCCTGCGCGCAAGCGCCGTCGACGTCGCAAACCCAAAGGCGACGGCGCACAAGCCAGCAACGCGGCGGGCGACTCGGGCGAGTAAAGTGCCTGCCTTGGTTCGGTGCTTTGTTGCCTTAGGTGCCAATCTGGGGCAAGCCCAGACCCAAGTGGAGCAAGCTGCGCAATCGGTGGCGTCCCTGGGCTGCAATGCCTTGGTCTCGGCCCTGTACGTCAGCCCACCGTGGCAGGCCGATGGGCCAGATTACGTCAATGCCGTGCTGCGTTTGGACACGCACTTGGCCGCACCAGACCTGCTACAGGCCCTTCAAGCCATAGAGCAGCGTGCCGGGCGGGTGCGCAGCTACACCAACGCGCCCCGAACGCTGGACGTGGATTTGTTGCTGTACGGCCACGGGCGTATTGATTCACCGCATTTGACCGTACCGCATCCGCGCATGTGGGAGCGTGCCTTTGTGGTGCTGCCGCTGCGCGACGTGGCGCCTGAGTTGGTCTCGCAGCAGCAACTGCAAGCTGTGGCGGCACAAGCCATACGCTTGTTGCGCTGATCATCGACCACCGACCACCAATTAGCACTTATCGAAAACTGCAAACCTACCACTGATGGCGTTGGACCAAGCGCGAGCACCAGCACCAGCCATTCAGAGGCGCGCAGAAGGGCTCAGAGTCGGTCTGGGCTCCCAGCATCAGGGCGCCAAGCGCTCGCGCAGCCACTGTGCATCGGCGGTTTGTGTGTAGCGCAGCCTGTCGTGCAAGCGGCTTTTACGGCCTTGCCAAAATTCCCAACGCGTGGGTTTTAAACGGTAGCCACCCCAGTGCGGTGGGCGGGGTGGACGCAGTAAAAACTGCGCGCCGTATTTGGCAGCAGCACCAACCAACACGTCACGTCCGCTGATGACTTCGCTTTGCGGACTGGCCCATGCGCCAATGCGTGAATCCAAGGGGCGGCTGTGGAAGTAGGCATCGCTTTCTTCGTCGCTGACGCGTTCAACCACGCCTTCAATGCGCACCACCCGCTCTAAGTCGACCCAATGAAACTGCAAGGCGGCGTAAGGGTTGCCAGCGAGTTGCTGGCCTTTACGGCTGTTGTAGTTGGTGTACCAAACAAGGCCGCGCTCATCGAGACCTTTGATCAAGACCACGCGTGTGCTGGGGCGCATGTCATGGTCTACCGTGGCCAAGGTCATGGCGTTGGGTTCTGGGATTTGGCTTTGAATCGCCTCGTTCAGCCAGCGCTCAAACTGCAAGCGCGGGTCGGCGTTGGAGTCGTGCTCGTTGAGGGCTGCGCGTTCGTAGCTCTTGCGCAAATCGGCTATGTTGTGGGTATCCATCTGGCCAGTATATTTGGGGATCTGCCCAGCGCGCCTCTCATGCCATGAACAACCCCTTTAAAGCCAACCCCAAGCCGCCCGGTACCGCTGTCGTGGTCGTATTGGCCAACGGGCAGGGGCGACGCTTTCGTGCCAGTTTGACGCCGGCACAGCTGGCCAGTGCCGAGTGTGGTTACGGCAACAAGTTGGAGGTCATGTTGGGTGAGCGCAGCGTGCTGGACCACAGCTTGGCGGCAGCTAGGGCCTCAGGCCTGCCGGTGTTTGTGATGGATGACAACGCATGCGCGCAGCCGTGCGAAGGCATGGGCGACAGCATTGCCGCTGCGGTCAGAGCCTGCGCTTGGGCCGACGCCTGGCTGATACTGCCCGGCGATAGGCCCATGGTTCGCACACAAACCATCGAGCAGGTCGCAGCCGCCGTGTTGTCCAGCCCCGACTTGGGCGCGGTGGTCGCGCCGTCCTACCAAGGCGTGCTGGGCCACCCTGTGGGTTTTGGCCGCGCTTATGGGGCGGCATTGTGCGCCATGGGCGGGGAGCTGGGTGCCCAAGCGGTGGTGCACTCGGCCAAGGCCGCGGGACAGTTTCTTGCCTTGGCGGTGGACGATGCGGGCATTGTGCAAGACGTGGACACGTGGGCGCACGTGCAAGCCCTGCGAGCGTCTATGGTCTGAACCTGTGCGGGAGGTCTAGCCCGTGTTGCTGAGGCGGGGCGGAGGCGGGTGCGTGCGTGAAATGCCAATGCTGTTGGGGCGAATGGCACATGCGTGCACGTACAATCAAAGGTACTAAAACTTGCTGTTCAGGCGTGCCGTTTGAGCGTGACGTTGGGGTGTCACGTTGGGGCGTGATGTGCGGCATGTTTTTCTGCGTTTCAAATACATCACAAGGGCTTCATTCATGCAACCAGACACCTACCAACAAGAGCGCAACGTGCTGTTTATTGTGCTGCCCATCGTGGTGTTGGTAGTCGCTGGCGTTGTGGGTCTGGGCGTATTTAAGACGCGCGCGATGCCTGCACAACTTGGCGTTGTGACGGCAGCGGTAGAGACTTCAGACGCTTCAGACGCTTTAGATGCTTCACAGGCTGTGTTGGCTGCACCAGCAGATGAAGGTGGCGATGGTGAGCGCGCCTCAAGTCCTGAGGCAGTGGCAGATGCCAGCATCGTGGTGGACGGTGCGCTGGTGAAGTTTTACTTTGCCTCTAGCAGCGCCGACTTGGCCGCAGGGGCAGGCGCGGCCTTGGGGGATGCTGTGGCGGCAGCCAAGGCGGGTAAATTTGTGGTGCTGTCTGGCTTTCACGACGAAACAGGTGACGCGACCTTCAACGCCAACTTGGCCAAGCGCCGTTCAATGGCTGTGCGCGCTGCCTTGCTGATGGCGGGCGCACCCGAGGACCGCGTGGTCATGAAGAAACCCGCTGTGCTCACGGGCTCGGGCAGTCAAGCCCAAGCGCGCCGGGTTGAGGTGCTGATCAGC
>JANREF010000223.1:8109-11120 GCA_030726195.1 Burkholderiaceae bacterium
CCCGCGTCGCGCGTGACGTTGCCACCAGCGGCTCGAATTTTGTCGCAAGCCGCGTAGGCATCAGGCACAGCCAGCGCGATATGGCCATAGGCCGTGCCGTGCTCGTAGTCTGTTTGCCCCCAGTTGTAGGTCAGCTCAAGTTCCGCGTGGTCGGGGTTGGAGCCATAGCCGACAAACGCCAAGGTGTATCGGTACTCGGTGTTCTCGGATTTGCGCAGCAGTTGCATGCCCAAAATGTTGGTGTAAAAGGCGATGGACTTGTCCAAATCGCCCACGCGCAGCATGGTGTGTAGGAATCTCATGACTTGGATTGTGAGGGCATTTCAAAAACCAAACAGGTGGTGGTGGCATGGGCGTACAGCGTACCGTCTGGCCCCACCAGTGTGGCCTGCGCGGTGGCCAACTGACGCCCGCAGTGCAGCACGGTGCCGATGGCACGCACCCGGGGCGTTTTACCAATGGCTTTGACCAGGTTGACGCTCAGTTCCGCGGTGGTGTAGCCGCGCCCCACTGGCATTTTGCTGTGCACGGCGCAGCCCAGGGCTGAATCCAAGATAGCCGCATACCAGCCGCCATGTACGCCGCCCATGGGGTTGAGGTGTGCCGGGCCAGGCGCACCTTGAAACACGGCGCGCCCATCACTGACCTCGACCAAGAAGAAATCCAATGTGCGGCCAATAGACGGCGAAGCGGCTTGGCCAGCCAACATGGCTTGCATGGTTTCTAGGCCCGTCTTGCCCGCAGCTTGTGCCGGCGTCATCACGCCGGGACCGGTGCCGCTGTCTAAGACGGCGCGGCGCGCGGCCTCGTCTATGAGCCACTGTTGTAGCGTGGATTGCGCGTTTGTTTCTGGAGTCGTCATGGCTTGCATGATGCCCAAAAAAACAGGCGTCCAAGACGCCTGTGTGACTGTGCAGTCGGTCGCTTATTTGATGCGACCGAATGTGGTGCGCAACGGATCGGCTGGGCCTCGGTTGCCACCGCCAGTGCCGCCGTTACCACCACCGTTGCCGCCACCTGGGCCACCGCGGCGGCGGTTGCCGCCGTTGCCACCGCCACCGCGGCGTTCGCTCATGGCGTCGATGCTGGTGCGCAGCGGGTCGGGTTGACGCGCACCGGTGTGGTCGCGTGGCTCACCGCGGTCACCACGGTCGTTGCGTTGACCGCCTGCGTTGCGTCTGGGCGCGTCGCCAAAGGCCTCGTTGCCGCGCTCAGGCCTGAAGCCTTGACCGCGCCCACCGTCGTTGCGCGGTGCGCCCTGGGCGCCTTGATCGCTGCGCTGTGGGCGGCGGCGGTTGTTGCGTCCATTGCCGCCGTTGCCGCCGTTGCCGCCGTTGCCGGTGCGTGTCTCGGCTTGGCCTTCACCATTGCCGCCGCCGTCTGCGCGCGGACCATTAGATGGGCCTTGGTTGCGTCGGCCTTGGCCGCCGTCACCACGGCCGCCACCGCTGCGTGCGCCACCATTGGAGCCGCCTGTGGTGGCCTTCTTTTCGCGAATGCGCTGCATCATTTCACCGCGTGCGGCTTTGCCTGCTGCGGCCATCACGTCGCGTGCTGGGGGCTTGCCAATGCCGCCCCATAGCACTTGGCGACCCATGGCAATGGGCTCGGCTTTTTCGCCCGCATCGGGGCCAAAGCCTTCGATGATCTTGACTTCAATGCGTTGGTTGATGAAGCGCTCTACGTCTTGCATGAAGCCTTCTTCGTCCATACAGACCAAGCTCACAGCTTCACCGCTGGCGCCCGCGCGGCCTGTGCGGCCAATGCGGTGCACATAGTCTTCGCTGATGTTGGGAATTTCGTAATTCACAACGTGGGGCAGGTCGTCGATGTCGATGCCGCGGGCTGCGATGTCGGTGGCCACCAGTGCGCGCACCTCGCCGCTTTTAAAGCCAGCCAGTGCTTGTGTGCGCGCTGCCTGGCTCTTGTTGCCGTGCAGCGCCATGGCGGTGATGCCTTTGTCGCTTAGGAATTGAGCGACGTGGTTGGCACCAAATTTGGTACGCGTAAACACCAGCACCTGTGACCAGTTGTTGTCTTCGATCACGTGCGCCAAGAGTTCTTTTTTCTTGGAGCGGCCAACTGGGTAAATCCACTGAGCGATGCGCTGCACCGTCGTGTTTTTCGGCGTGACTTGAATGTGTTGCGGGTCGCGCAGCAAGTTGTTGGCCAGCGCACGAATCTCGTCGCTGAAGGTGGCCGAGAACAGCAAGCTTTGCTTGCGCTCGGGCACGATGGCCAGTACTTTTTTCACGTCGTGAATAAAGCCCATGTCCAGCATGCGGTCGGCCTCGTCAAGCACGAGAATTTCCACGTGTGACAAGTCGAGTGCGCCTTGGCCCACAAGGTCTAGCAAGCGGCCAGGGGTGGCCACCAAGATGTCCACGCCTGCGCGCAGCTTCTTAATTTGGGGGTTGATGCCTACGCCGCCAAATACGACGGTGGAGGTGAGGTCTAGGTTTTTACCGTAGGTACGTACGGATTCTTCAACCTGTGCGGCCAGCTCGCGTGTGGGCGTGAGCACCAAGGCGCGAACGGCATTGTTTTTGCGCTCGCGTTGGCTGAGCAAATGCAGGATGGGCAGCGTAAAGCCAGCTGTTTTACCGGTGCCAGTTTGCGCACCAGCCAACACATCTGCGCCAGCCAATACGGCCGGAATGGCTTGGGCTTGCACAGGCGTTGGGTGTTCGTAACCTTGCTCGCGCACGGCATCCAAAATGGCAGGTGCCAGATTCAGTTCTTCAAAAGTCATAGGGAGTTCAATGGTGCCGTCTCACGGCACTGGTGCATCGGTCTGCCGCGGGTGGTGTACCTGTGGCCAGTCTTAGACCGATCAGTTTGGGTGTTTGAGTGGCGAGGCTTTGTTTGAAACCTGCGCTTACCCGCAGCAGTGTGCTGCCGTCCGGGCGACTGGTGGCCCAAGACAGCTTGCATTATCAACGCTTTTGACTGACACAGTAGGTGTGCCTGTGCGGCCCCGCTGATTGTGTGGTGCAAAGACCACGCTTGGA
>JANREF010000223.1:11220-14054 GCA_030726195.1 Burkholderiaceae bacterium
TGTGCGCAGTTGATTGTTTGAAATAAGTAAGGTTGCAGCATGGCTCAGTATGTTTTTTCTATGAATCGGGTGAGTAAGACCGTCCCGCCCAAGCGTCAAATTTTGAAAGACATTTCGCTGAGTTTCTTTCCCGGTGCAAAGATTGGCGTGCTGGGCTTGAACGGCTCGGGCAAGTCCACCTTGCTCAAAATCATGGCTGGTATCGACAAAGAGATTGAGGGCGAGGCCATTGCCATGCCCGGTATCCGCGTGGGCTACTTGCCCCAAGAGCCGGAGCTAGACCCAACGCACAACGTGCGCCAAGCCGTCGAAAGTGGCATGGGCGAGGTGCTGTCCGCCAAAGAGCGCCTTGAGGCTGTGTACACGGCCTATGGCGAGGAAGACGCGGATTTTGACGCCTTGGCGGCAGAGCAAGCCGAGCTGGAAGCCATTATTGCTGCGGCTGGTACTGATAGTGAGCACCAACTAGAGATTGCTGCAGACGCGTTGCGTTTGCCCGCGTGGGATGCCACCGTAGGCCACTTGTCTGGTGGTGAAAAGCGCCGTGTGGCCTTGTGCCGCTTGCTGTTGTCCAAGCCTGATATGTTGTTGCTGGACGAGCCCACCAACCACTTGGATGCAGAGAGCGTGGAGTGGTTGGAGCAGTTTTTGGCCCGCTTCCCTGGCACCGTGGTGGCCATCACCCACGATCGATACTTCCTGGACAATGCCGCCGAGTGGATTTTGGAGCTGGACCGCGGGCGTGGTATTCCTTACAAGGGCAACTACTCGCTGTGGCTGGAGCAAAAAGAGGCGCGTTTGGAGCAAGAGCAGCGCACCGAAGACGCACGCACCAAGGCCATGAAAAAGGAGTTGGAGTGGGTGCGCCAAAACCCCAAGGGGCGTCAAGCCAAGAGCAAGGCGCGTTTGGCCCGCTTCGAAGAATTGTCGGATTACGAATACCAAAAGCGCAATGAAACGCAGGAGATTTTTATTCCTGTGGCCGAGCGTTTGGGCACCGAAGTCATTGAGTTCAACAACGTGTCCAAGTCCTTTGGTGACCGCGTGCTGATTGACGACTTGAGCTTCAAAGTACCTGCTGGCGCGATTGTGGGCATCATCGGCCCCAACGGTGCGGGTAAGTCCACGCTGTTCAAACTCATACGCGGTGTGGAGCAGCCTGACGAAGGCAGTATCAAAACCGGACAAACCGTGCAAGTGGCTTTCGTAGACCAAAGCCGCGAAGACTTGGACGACAGCAAAACGGTGTGGGAAGACATCTCTGGCGGCCTGGACATGATTACGGTGGGCAAGTTCCAAATGCCCAGCCGCGCTTACTGCGGGCGCTTCAACTTCAGTGGCGGTGACCAACAAAAGCAAGTGGGCAAGTTGTCGGGTGGTGAGCGTGGCCGCTTGCACTTGGCCAAGACGCTGGCTGAAGGCGGCAACTTGTTGCTGCTGGACGAGCCGTCTAACGACTTGGACGTGGAAACACTGCGCTCTTTGGAAGACGCGCTGCTGGAGTTTGCCGGCTGCGCCATGGTCATTTCCCACGACCGCTGGTTCCTGGACCGCATTGCAACGCACATCTTGGCCTGTGAGGGCGACTCCAAGTGGGTGTTCTTTGACGGCAACTACTACGAGTACGAGGCCGACAAGGTCAAGCGCTTGGGTGCAGAGGGTGCCAAGCCTCAGCGTATTCGATACAAGGCGTTGAAGTGATGTCTACGCCCGAGCGTTCAAAGCCGCTGGCAACGGTGGAGCAAGTCAAAGCGCAAACGCTGCACTGGTTAGAGCAGGCCGTGATTGGCCTGAACCTGTGCCCGTTTGCCAAGGCTGTTCACAAGCGTGCACAGCTGCGTTTGGTGGTGAGCACGGCCAAGCATTTGGATGGCTTTTTGGACGAGCTGGACGCCGAGCTGGCTTTGCTGCAACACACGCCGGCCAGTGAGGTCGATACCACGCTGCTGGTGCACCCCGGTTTGTTCCCTGATTTTTTAGAGTTCAATGATTTTTTGAATATCGTGGACGATATCGTGCTGGAGCATGGGTTAGAGGGTGTGATTCAAGTTGCGCCGTTTCACCCCGAGTTTTTGTTTGGCGGTGAAGACGAGGCCGACATGAGTCACTACACCAACCGCGCGCCGTTCCCCATGCTGCACTTGCTGCGCGAGGATAGCCTGTCACAGGCCATTGATGCGCACGGTGATACCGATGCCATACCTGAGCGCAACAAGGCCGTGCTGCGCGATCTAGGGCTTGAGGGCTGGCGCAAGCTCATGCGCATGAGCGACTGAGGCGTTCAGCTGGCTCTGTGGGCTGTGCCATTGGCGAAAAAAAGCCGCTGCACCTTTTAGGGGGCAGCGGCTTTTTATATGGCGCTCAACGTGTGCGGAGCACACGTTATTTGGTGCTCACCGATTGCTGCTCACCGATTGGTGCGCGCGCGGCGTAGCAATCGGGAGCAACATGACTCAGCACTGAGCACCGGGCACTGAGCACTCAGTCGGGTGCTTGTGCCTTATGCGTTGTCAAACGGCATGGCCATTTGCGACAAGTCGCGCTTGGTTTCCACCAAGACCAGTGGGCCATGGTCCTCAACCACAGGTGCAACACGCTCACGTGGCACGTGTATGGGCTTGGGCTCTGCTGCAATCGCAGCCTGGGCTTGTGCAATTTTGGCGGCGTCCGAGTTGACCCACACCAGGCCTGAATCGCTGGCTACCGCATTCAATGTCTCTATGGACAGGGTGTAGCTGCCAACGGCGGGCATGCGCTTGGCCATAGGTGCTGCGCTTGCGCCAGCCTTTTGGGCTGCTGGTTTCGCTGGCGCGCCCACTGCTGCTGACACGGGG
>JANREF010000223.1:14154-17541 GCA_030726195.1 Burkholderiaceae bacterium
CCGTAGCGGTCACGGCTGCGGCGCTCGCGTGGTTGACGCTCGGCTTGCGTGTTGGCGTCATCACCTGCAAGCACGGCTGTATCAGCCGGCTGTGCGCCAGCGTCTGTATCGGCCACATCACTTGCAGCCTGCTGCGTCTCGGCTGTAGGTGCTGTGGTGCGGTTGAAGTAGCTGTAGCTTGGTGTTTCATTGGCCGAGCTGGCTGAGTTCAAGGTGCTGGCGTCGTGCGCCGCGCTGTCCATGGTCTCTAGCGTCTCGTCTGGTGCGGCCTCGCTGCTGCGCTCGTCACGGCTGCGGTCTGCGCCACGGCGCGGGCCGCGTTCGCCACGTTCGCGACGTGGTGCGCGCGGCTTGTTCTCGCCTTCGCTCATGCCGCTTGCGTTGTCGTTGCTGGCCTGTGCGTCTTGCTCGGAAACGCCGGCGTTGTCGCCGCGTTCGTCACGGTTGCGTCCGCGACCACCGCGCGCGCTGCGACCACCTCGTTCGCCGCGCTCACCACGCTCGGGTCGGTTGCCGTTGTCGCCACGCTGGGCCGCGTCGCCACTGCGCGAGCCACGGGTGTTGCGTGCGTCGTTGCCTTCGGCGTTGCTGCCTTCAGCCCGCTCACCGCGTTCACCGCGTTCTGAACGCTCACCGCGCTGACCACGGTTGCGACCGCGTCCGCCGCGTGTGCTCTCGCCGTCGCCACGTGGGCCGCGTGCACCGCGCTCTGAGCCATTCTTGTCTGCAGACTTGGCATTGCGCGCGTCTGTTGCTTTGCCAGTGGTGGCCGCTCCCGACTTGCCCAGACCAAACAAACCCATCAACCAGGCAACAAAGCCGCCGGTGGCTTCAGGTGCTGTTTTGTTTGCAGGTGTGTTGGGCGATTTGGCTGGCGCTTTTGCCGCCGCAGGCGCAACGGGTGCTGCTGCTTGTGGCATGGGCTCGTCACGCAAAATGCCTTTAATGACTGGCTCTTGTTTGTTGGCGCGTTCTTGGCTGCGGCGCGTCACAGTGGTGACGTCTTCCACTTCTTCGGCCAATGTGTAGCTGGCTTGCAGGTTGTCCAAGCGGGCGTCGTCGTGCTTTAAACGCTCTAGTTTGTACTGCGGCGTGTCCAGTGATTTGTTGGGGACCAACAAAACGTGGATGCGTTGTTGCAGTTCAATCTTGGTGATTTCAGTGCGCTTTTCGTTCAACAAGAAGCTGGCAACTTCGACGGGCACCTGCACCAGTACGGCTGCTGTGTTGTCTTTGAGGGATTCTTCTTGGATGATGCGCAAAATTTGCAGCGCCGAGCTTTCGGTGTCGCGGATGTGGCCAGAGCCACCGCATCGTGGGCAAGGAATCGAAGCGCCTTCGCTCAGCGCGGGGCGCAGGCGTTGGCGGCTCATTTCCAGCAAGCCAAACTTGCTGATGGAGCCAAACTGCACACGTGCACGGTCTTGGCGCAATGCGTCGCGCAAACGGTTTTCGACGTCACGGCGGTTGCGTGCCTCGTCCATGTCGATGAAGTCGATCACGATCAAACCGGCCAAGTCGCGCAAGCGGGCTTGGCGCGCCACTTCTTCGGCGGCTTCCAAGTTGGTGCGGGTCGCAGTTTCTTCGATGGCACCACCCTTGATGGAGCGGGCTGAGTTCACGTCTACCGACACCAAGGCTTCGGTGTGGTCGATCACGATGGCGCCGCCACTGGGCAGCTGAACGGTGCGCGCGTAAGCGGACTCGATTTGGTGTTCGATTTGGAAGCGTGAGAACAGTGGCGAGTCGTCGCGGTAGCGTTTGACACGGTGGCCGTGCTCGGGCATCACATAGTTCATGAACTGATGTGCTTGCTCGTAAATGTCATCGGTGTCGATGAGGATTTCGCCAATGTCGCTGTTGAAGTAGTCGCGAATGGCGCGGATGACCAGGCTGGATTCTTGGTAAATCAAGAAAGCGCCCTTGCCACCGCCAGAGGCGCCGTCTACGGCTGACCACAGCTTGAGCAGGTAGTTCAAGTCCCATTGCAGCTCTTCGGGCGCGCGGCCAATGCCGGCGGTGCGCGCAATGATGCTCATGCCGTTGGGGTATTCCAACTGGTCTAGGGCTTGCTTGAGCTCTTGGCGTTCTTCGCCTTCGATGCGGCGGCTGACGCCACCACCGCGTGGGTTGTTGGGCATGAGTACCACGTAGCGCCCGGCCAAGCTGATGAAAGTGGTCAGGGCCGCGCCCTTGTTGCCGCGTTCTTCCTTTTCGACCTGTACCAACAGGGTTTGGCCCTCTTTGATGACGTCTTGGATGCGGGCCTGGCTGATGGATACGCCGGAGGCGAAGTATTGCTTGGAGATTTCTTTGAAGGGCAAGAAGCCGTGGCGGTCTTCACCGTAATCCACAAAGCAGGCTTCAAGTGAGGGCTCAACGCGTGTGACAACGGCTTGGTAGATGTTGCCTTTGCGCTGTTCGCGGCCTTCGATTTCAATTTCGTAGTCGAGTAGTTTTTGGCCTTCGACAATGGCCAGTCGGCGCTCCTCGGTTTGAGTTGCGTTTATGAGCATCCGTTTCATGATGCGGGTTCCTTTTCAAGCACAGTTTGACCCAAAGCGGGTCCAAAGCCGTGAATGAGCGGCGGGCAACACAAACGTCGGGTGGAATTGCCGGAGAGCGGCAGGCGAATCCAGATGGCCAAGGTGCACGTTGTTGGTGCAGCTGGCTGGCGTTCGGCCTGCGCGTAGGCGCGTGACACACATGGCGCTTGGTGACTCGTTGGGATCCAAGCCGCCTCATGTGTCTCGAGCAGCTGCATACTGGCCAGCTGCTCGATAGGGTATTCCGTCTTAAGGGTTTGCGTGTCCGGTGCACATTCCCAAGGCTTGTTTGCGCCAGTGGATCGCGGCGAGCTCAATCTATTGTGTTGAGACCATCAAAGCCGCGAAGACCGGTCACTAGCAAATAAGCCGTGGTGGCAACGCTGCGTCTGTAAGACCATTGGCCAGCGCCTCGCGCTTGGGCTGAAATGGTCTGGTGTTAAAGCGTTAAAAAATCAAACACTTAAACGACTCTTTGGACGCAGCGCTATTATAGGGGACGCTTGCTGCCGCGGGGCATTTTTTCGCAAGCAAGCTCCAACAAGGTCCGCCCAGTGCAAGAAGCCATACGTTATTTGACAGTTGATGAGTCCGGCGAGGGCCAACGTTTAGACAACTTTTTATTTAAACATTTAAAAGGTGTGCCTAAAACGCATGTCTATAGGATTATTCGCTCGGGCGAGGTGCGGCGCAACAAGTCACGGGTACAGGCTGACAGCCGGTTGGATGTAGGCGACGAATTGAGAATCCCGCCCATTCGCGTGGCGGCCAAGTCAGAACCCAGCGATGACGCAACGCTGAACAAGCCGGGCGCGCCCCTATTGGACGCCAGTCATTTCCC
>JANREF010000223.1:17641-22766 GCA_030726195.1 Burkholderiaceae bacterium
GCCCGACAAACGGGCAAGGTTTATTTAACCTTGGTCCAAGGTGCTTGGCAAAAGCCGCAACAAACCATTGATGCGGCCTTGCAAAAATACACACTCACCAATGGCGAGCGCCGCGTACGGGTGGTGCCCAAAGATCACCCGGATGCCATGGCGAGTTTGAGTTTGGTGAAACTGCTCAAAGTGCATGCGCCCAGCCCTTTGGCTGCTGGTCAAGCCAGCAGTTTATTGGCCGTAACCATCAAAACAGGCCGCACCCATCAGATACGCGTGCACATGGCGCATGCCGGTCATGTCATTGCGGGTGATGACAAGTACGGAGACTTTGACTGGAATAAGCAATTGAACACTGCAGGTCTGCGACGCATGTTTCTACACGCGTGGCGTTTGCAATTGACCCACCCTGTAACGGCGCAGCCCATGCAGTTGCAATGCGAATTACCGCCTGATCTATTGGTATGGGCCAAAGGCGTCGAATAAACAATCGCAATAAGGGGTGTTTGTTGCTGTCAAGCCGACATTGAATTAATTGTATTATTGATAACGCAATGCAATGAAGATTTAATTCGGCTTACAATGCGTTTTACGTTTTTATTTTGGAGTAAATTGTGGCCTCATATCAAGAGTTACGTTCGCAAGCAGAAGCATTAATGGCGCAAGCCGAGCAAGTGCGTAAAGAAGAGATTTCATCTGTTATCGCCGATATCAAGGCCAAGATGAAGCAATATGGCATCAGTGCTGCAGATTTGGGTATGTCGGGCGCAGCCCGCAAGCCACGCGTGGCCAAGGCACCCGGTGTTGTGAAATACCGTGGCCCCAACGGCGAGACCTGGGCCGGCGGTCTGGGCCGCAAGCCACAGTGGGTTCGTGACGTCATGGATTCAGGTCGCAGCATTGAAGACTTCAAGGTCTAAGGACAGCGACCGTGCGCTCAAGCACTGCTGTGTTTGAGCGACGCGCGATCACATGGCAGGCCACCACACGTTTGTGTGGTGGTTTTTTTTCGCCCGTGTGAAAGTGCCGGGCTTGGGGGAGAATTGCACCATGACACCAACAACTTCGGGTGCTAGCCCTGCCAACAACGCTCTGGCAACGCCAAGCCGCCAATTTGACCTCATTGCCTTCGATTGGGACGGCACGCTGTATGACTCCACCGCTGCCATCACCCATGCCATTCAGGCGTCTGTGGTGGATCTGGGCTATGCGCGACCCACGACCGAGCAGGCCTCTTACGTGATTGGTTTGGGTTTGATGCAGGCCTTGGCCCACGCTGCACCGGATGTCCCGCACGAGCGTTACCCAGAATTGGGCCAGCGCTACAGACACCATTTTTCCAAGGCGTTGGGCGACCTCAATTTGTTTGACGGTGTGTTGCCCATGCTCCAATTGCTGAAGACCTCTGGCGTGCAGTTGGCTGTGGCCACTGGTAAATCGCGCAGTGGCCTGAACGAGGTGCTGCAAACCATGGATTTGCGTGGCATTTTTGACGACTCGCGCACTGCCGATGAGACTGCGGGCAAGCCAGACCCCCAAATGTTGCGTGAATTGATGGGTAGCCTAGGTGTACGCCCCGAACGCGTGCTGATGGTGGGCGATACCAGCCACGACTTGCGCATGGCCAACAACGCAGGGTGTGCCAGCTTGGGCGTGAGTTTTGGTGCGCACGACCAAGCCAGCCTAGACGCCTGCAAGCCACTGGCAGTGGTGCACAGCGTGTCAGAAATGCAGCAATGGTTGCTGTCGCGCGTGGGGTTATGAGCGCACAGCCTGAGACTTGGTTGGCGTTGTGCGCCAGCGATGAGTTGGTGGACAGTGGCCTGGCCGTGCCCTTCGATGTGGTGTACCAAGGGCAAGCTTGCACCGCCTTTGCGATACGCTACCAAGGCCAAGTCAGGGCCTACCTCAATCGTTGTACCCATGTAGCCATGGAAATGGACTGGATGCCCAACCGTTTTTTTTCAAGTGACGGCCAGTGGCTGCTGTGTGCCACCCATGGCGCGACGCACGACCCGCTAACGGGTGCTTGCGCCGGTGGCCCATGCAACGGCGGTTTGACCCTTATTCGTACTCAAGAAGACAGCGGGCGCGTATTTTGGCAGCCACAATATGAACTCAGGGCTGTGGATTTTTAAATCTTCATAGCAGCACAGTTCTGGCGTTCAGGCGCACGGCGCAGACGCAAACGCAGGTCATCAATACTGTGCACAGGCACGTTGACCAGCACGATACACAACCTACAACACACGACAACCACCTTAGGCCTTATCTATTTATGAGCGATATGCAACACAACACCCGATCTGAAGCCGACACCGCAGCGGCGGCTGTGCCTCAAGGTTCGACGGGCTGGGAGAGAGATGCCTTGCGCGACTTGCTGAGTGAGCATGTGCGCGCAGGGCGCTCTGCGAGACGGTGGCGTTGGGTCAAGCGGGTGCTGTGGTTGCTCGCGCTGGTTGTAGCGGCATGGTGGTTGTTCAAGGCGAACAACAACAGCGCCATGCCTGTGACCAGCGCCCACACCGCCTTGGTGATGGTGGAGGGTGAGATTGCCTCGGACGCAGAGGCCAGTGCCCAAAACATCAACCGCGCACTACTGGCAGCATTCGAAGACGATGGTGCACAAGCTGTGGTGCTGCTGATCAACAGCCCAGGCGGCAGTCCCGTGCAAGCGGGCATGGTGGCTGATGAAATGCGCCGCTTGAAAGAGCTGTACAACAAACCGCTCTATGCCGTGGTGGAGGAGACATGCGCTTCGGCCGCGTATTACATTGCCTCGGGCGCGGACGATATTTTTGTCGATAAAGCCAGTGTGGTGGGCAGCATAGGCGTGCTCATGGATGGTTTTGGTTTCACGGAACTCATGCGCAAGCTGGGTGTGGAGCGGCGCTTGTACACGGCGGGTGTCAACAAAGGCTTTTTAGACCCGTTCACGCCCGAGACGCCAGAGCAAATTGCACACGTGCAGGCCCTTTTGGATCAAATCCACCAGCAGTTTATTGGGGTGGTGCGCGATGGCCGAGGCAGCCGTCTCAAGGAAACGCCAGAGACCTTCAGTGGCTTATTTTGGACGGGCGAGCAAGCCATACAAATGGGTTTAGCCGATCGTCTAGGCAGTTTAGACATGGTGGCCCGTGACGTGGTGGGCGCGCCCGACATCGTCGACTACACCGAGCGCGAAACCTTGAGCCAGCGTGTGGTCAAGCAGCTCGGTGCTGCCATGGGCGAGGGCGTTGTCAAAGCACTGCACGCCAGCGGGCTACAACTCAAGTAACACAGACACAAACCATCTCCGGGTTGAGCGTTGGCGCGCACCGACGTGATGCTTGCAGTGGGTATCATGGCTTATGACATCTACACACGCTAATGTTTCTAACGCAGCGCTGCCTGTGCGCAAAGCGGTATTTCCGGTTGGCGGCATGGGCACGCGCTTCTTGCCCGCAACCAAGGCGATTCCCAAAGAGATGCTGCCGATTGTGGACAAGCCTCTGATTCAGTATGCAGTCGAAGAGGCTTATGCCGCGGGCATACGTGAAATGATCTTTGTCACTGGTCGCCATAAGCGTGCCATTGAAGACCATTTCGACACTGCTTTTGAGCTAGAGCATGCGTTAGAAACAGCCCAGAAACATGAGCTGTTGGCCTTGGTTCAAAACATCAAGCCCGACGACATGCAGTGTGTCTACATACGCCAGCCTAGGCCGCTGGGTTTGGGGCATGCTGTGTTGTGTGCTGAGTCGCTCATTGGCAACGAGCCCTTTGCGGTGTTGTTGGCCGACGACTTGATGGTGGGCGACACGCCCATCTTGGCGCAAATGGTGCAGGCCTACGCGCAGGTGCGTGCCAGTATTTTGGCGGTGCAAGAAGTCCCTCATGCGCAGACCAAGCGCTACGGTATTGCGGACGTGGCTGGCAATACTGAGCAGCTGGCCAAGGTTGTGGGGTTGGTTGAAAAACCTGAGCCTGCAGATGCGCCCTCTAACCTAGCTGTGGCGGGCCGTTACGTGCTGGACAGTGCGGTGTTTGATGCGATTCGCAACCAGCCCGTTGGTGCTGGTGGCGAGCTGCAGCTCACGGACGGTATTGCGGCCTTGCTGGCCACGCAGTCGGTGTACACATACCGCTACGAAGGCCGGCGTTACGACTGCGGTAACCAAGCTGGATTTTTAGCGGCCACGGTTGACTTGGCCCTGAGCCGCATGGACATTGCACAAGACTTTAAGGCGCACTTGCGCGCAGTGGTCCAGGCCAACGCCTGAGCCAGTTGTGCCGCGTTGTCTGTGTTATTTGCTGCCAGCGCTGGCATTGGCGCGGGGATGAGCGCTAACGCTGTTGCTGCTGACACGGAATAGCCGCTTGAACAGGCTTGTCTTCGCCGGTGCTGCTGCCGCCTGCGCCACTGCAGGCGTTACCGCTGCGGAACCGACGCCGGCGCTGCCTTGTGCCATGGTGTAGTGCTGGCTTTTGGCGGTGAGACTGCGTTGCTGCATGAATTTGTTCAGTACTTGCGACTCGCCGCTGACGCTACGCTGTTCGGTGATGTTGGCCTTGCGCCCGCGCTCTAATTTGCCACGCATGTGCGCGTGACCCACATCTGCAACGCTTTGCGCAAACAACTTGAACGATTCGCCTGCATCGCCAGGCATCTCGCTGAGATAACCTTTTTTGAACAGATGTTTGGCTTGTGCAAATGCCAGCACAGG
Source organism: Burkholderiaceae bacterium (assembly GCA_030726195.1). Classification (GTDB taxonomy): domain Bacteria; phylum Pseudomonadota; class Gammaproteobacteria; order Burkholderiales; family Burkholderiaceae_C; genus RS62. The sequence goes on from JANREF010000223.1 coordinate 22,339, forward strand.
TGGGCTGAGCGCAAAACTGATGGGAAAGGATTGTGAGGTGAAAATCTCGCGAATGGAGTCTGTCGCCTCAACCCGACTGGGGCAAATGATCAGCTGTGGTGGAGTGCGCACGGTGGACTCAAAGACCCAGTGCAAGTTGGATAAAAAGCCAATCGTGGCAGCCACCTCAATGCCAGACATGGACACCGGGGTGAGTACCAAGTCGTAGTCAAACAGCCAGTTGCCGTCGAGCGCGTCAGACCAAGTTAAATCGGCCACGACAACGTCAGAACTCTCGGCCGCGTGGCGCAAATGGCGCCGCGCATCTAGTGCCGCGCCACGTCGGCCCAGGTCCAGTGGCAACGGGTGGTGTTGCACCACAACGCCTATGGGCCGGGCCGCGCGCAGCCAGTCGCTGGATGAGCCATGCAGGTCCAAGTCCAGCAAGG